>NZ_JAYSDA010000020.1:85190-88548 GCF_041914625.1 Aquitalea pelogenes
TGAGCACGGCCCAGCACATTGAAGAAAAGCCATAGGCTTTATCATTGCAGTACAACCTTGCCTATTTTTAGAAAGCTATACTATACAACATGGCCAAATCAGTAAATAGCATTATTATTTTATCAGTAATTATTCTGCTTTCATTTCCCACAAAAACTTACGCTGCAGGAATGAAATGTGGCCTATATCAGGAGAATGAAATATTACCTGATTATAGCGCAACAATGAACCCGACAACTATTAATTACACCGGCCCAGCGAACCAAAGAGTTAACGCCACTGTAGCGGGAGGGAGCGCCAACTCCTATGGATATTTTTATTGCCCTAACACTTCTCCAGCAGTATGGTATACGGCTGATAGTGGAATAACCTTCTTACCAGTATCCACAGGTGAATACTTTATATTAACCAATATTCCTGGAATTGGAATAAGTTTTAACATACTACCACAAGGCGGAACCCTTACCCCAATAAATTCAAAAGACAGAACATATTTAGGGAAAGCAACCGCAACAGCAGGATCTTCTTCCCCTACTATATACTACAACATTACTTTGAGATATACCGGCATAGCGATAAGATCGGGCACGTACACTTTTCCAAAAACAAAGCTGGGTAGAATAGAACTTGATACTGGATATGATGCATATGGCACGCACTATATGAGCCGGTTCGATGTATGGCTCAACAGTTTTACGATTACCGCAACAACGTCCACGTGCACGGTCAATACCAAGAACTTGTCTGTTGCATTTCCTGCAATCACAGCATCATCCATTAACAATGCCATAAATGGTAGCAATATTAGTACTCAGAACTTCTCAATTCAGCTAAACTGCCCTTCTACAGGCGGACCTAATGTATATACTACATTTACTGATAATAACAACCTTGGAAACACGAGTAATATTCTTACACTAAATCCATCCAGTAGCGCAAGGGGTGTTGGTGTACAGCTTAAGTATAAAAATACACCTATATATTTAGGCCCTGATTCCGGCATGGCAGGGAACAGCAATCAGTTTTTATTGCAAACTAGTGCGACTGGAATTGTCAACATACCATTTACGGCTACATTGATAAAAACTAGTGATGCAATAATTGGTGACTATAATGCAACAGCTACGTTTACCATGAGCTATCAATGAGTGTATAGGTTGAAATACTTGGCATTAGGATAACTTCATTATCTGGCAATTGCATGATTGATAGTGCTAGATATGCATTATTACCTGAATTATCTTCTTACGAACTGAGTGATGTATAACTGTAAACCGGCAGTATTAGTGAAGGTGTTGAATTGCAGGGCAGTAGCAATCAAGCCGTGCCGCGTAGTGATGCTGTAGTCTATGTCAACTTCAAAACAACAAAAGGATTACCAGTTCTGTTTAAAGTAACACAGTCCAATGGTGAAGTACTGCCATTTGGTACGAATGTAATGGATAAAAATGACAATGTTGTTGGTGACGTTGGCCAAAATGGAAAACTCCTGGCACGCGTCAAGAATGCAAAAGGTACTTTGTATGCCACTTTGAATAACAAGGGAACCAGTAAATTTAGCTAAAATACTTTTGAAAACTCAAAAAACAATACTCTACAAAAAAATACCTGCAATTGAAATTAATAGAAAGCAGAATACGAAAAATATCAAATATCTTATGCAATAGCAGATAGAAGATCAACCTCTTAAATTAAAAATCTGCCTGATTTTTTGTATAGGCAATACCATGTACTGCTTTAGCTTGCTGTGCCCTCACAATAAAAGACAAAGCCAGACTAAAGCTATATCTATTTCAAGACCAGGCATAATACCATTTAGAAAAATTCTTATCTTGAAGAAGCGGAGCAATGATGATTTTATTATCAATAAATCGATTTCTTAAAATCGCTCTCTTCAGTACCGTTCTAGCCTATTCGCAATCGCCATATGCTCACGACGGAATTTGTTCATATGGTGGCTCTACTGACTCATTGAACAAAAATTTAACAATTGATCCGATTACTTTACCTAGTGTCAGCTGGAGTGGGGCTGCAAATGCGATACCACCTATATGGGTTACAACATCAGTCAATGGTAGCAAGCTCTCCTGCTCGTTCCGCACTGTAACTTCAAAAATGACTTTCACGGCGCAAACCGCACCCACCGGAAAATTTATAACAGTGAATGGAACAAGTTATCCAATTTTTGCAACTCCAACTAACGGCATTGGATATATTTTGGCACTGAATACGCTGAGCAATGCACCAGTTATTATCGGTAGCGGTACGCTTTTTATTGGTAACAATGACAGCATGGATGGAAATGGATTCAAATTCAATCAACGGCTTCAACTGGTTTCTATGGGCACGCTACCAAATGGAAGTTTCACAATCCCAAGCATGACGCTAGGTACCCTATCGATTATTCCAACAACCAATCCTACTGATTATGGTGGATCAATTACAGGCAACACTCAAACACGCCAATTGATAAGCAATGCAACCACAATAACCCTTGCCGCGAAAACCTGTTCACCAACAATAAACAATATCCAAGTCACGTTCCCTGAACTATTCATTTACAAAGACACTTTTTGGGCCAATCCAGTACCGCAAAACTTTAACCTTGGTCTTAATTGTACACAAGGTCCGATTAATGCCTACATTACCTTTTCTGATGCCAACACCCCTGGAAATAACAGCAATATTCTCAGCCTTGACCCCACATCAACAGCAAGCGGTGTGGGTATACAAATAAAATATAATAATGGCCCACCAATCAACTATGGTTTGGACTCGCCCAATGCAGGAAATAGTGGTCAGTTTTTATTACAAAGCAACCTTAGTGGATTAGTCTCATTACCCTTCACTGCATCACTCATCAAGACCGGAACGATGAAGGCTGGAAGTTTTACAGCACGGGCAACATTTACTTTTTCTTATCAATGAATATCTAATAGCATTGGATATAGAATATTTTATATTAAAATACTGATCCATACGTTACTGTAGAAGTGTGGCAAGTGATATTTGCTAAAACTCCAGATTTCCAGACGTAAAAATCCACACAAATTTACACTAACGTTTTGCAGTAGATATTGAGCATGTAGAGCTAAATACTGAAGTTAGCATGGTGCTGAAAAATAGTGGAGAAAAGTGACTATCCAGACTGCCTGTTGCTAAAACCCTATGTAAAATCATCCAGCAGATTGCGATTTCAGGTTTGTAACCAAGGGATAGTGAAGCAGTGTATTGGGATAAAAACCGACGAAACGAAATATGATAAGAAAAAAGCCCTTGCAGATATCTGCAAGGGCTTTTGTCTGGAGGCGCGGGCCGGAGTCGAACCGACCTACACGGATTTGCAATCCGGTGCATA
>NZ_JAYSDA010000021.1:0-85525 GCF_041914625.1 Aquitalea pelogenes
TTCAATTCACTAGGTGAATTTCGGCTGTTTTTCGCATGAATCCCTGCCGACCCTCGGTTATGATCAAAGCGTCAGACAGCCAAGCAAAGCCAAACGAAGAGAACAAGCCTTGAATACTGGATGAACAAGCAGAACGGCCCTGGGGAGGGCCACTGCAGCGGGAGAACAGCATCGGGGAAGATGCGAAGTAGCCGGAAGTGCGCACAAGCCGTAAGCGCAGTCAGCATCGGGTGGGGACCTCGCTGACACGCACCAGAAACGGCATGAAAATGAAGGGCAAAACTTGAAAGGCCGCGCAAGCGGCCTTTTCTTATTGCGCGGGCAGCTGATGCAAAACCGCCTAGCGCAGCCGGACATCCTCAAAGCCGAAGGATCCGTTCGGGTTCATCACGAAACCCTCCACCTCCTTGCGCAGCGGAATATAGATGCGTGAATGCGCCATGGTGATCCAGGGGCGTTCCCGCTTGAAGATTTCCTGCGCTTTCAGGTAATAAGCTGTCCGCTCCTTTTTATCGGATGCCTGCCTTGCCTTGCTGAGCAGCTCATCAAACTGCGCATTGCAAAAGCGCTGCCCACCCTTGCTGACTGCGCAAGACAGCGAGGTTGACAGAAAATCGTCCGGATCGCCGGAGTCGCTGGTTACGCCGCTCATGTACACATCATGCTCACCCTGCGCGGCACGGCGCAGATACTCGCCCCACTCGTAACTCTGGATGGTGGTCTTGACGCCGATTTTGGCCCAGTCCTGCTGAATCATCTGCGCCATCAGCTTGCCATTGGGATTGGTGGGGCGCTGCACTGGCAAGGCCCACAGATTGATGGTAAAGCCATCCGGATAGCCTGCCCTGGCCAATAGCTGACGCGCCCGTGCCGGGTTGTATTCATTGCGGGTACGCGGATTCCAGCTCCACACGGTGGGCGGATAGGGGTTGATGGCCTGGATGGCCCCGCCTTTGGGAAACAGCGCCTTGAACAAGGCATTGCGGTCAATCGCAATATCCAGCGCTTCCCTCACCTCGCGCCTGGCCAGTTGCGGGCGCTGCAAGTTGAACGCCAGGTAGGAAATGTTCATCGCGCCCGTGCTGACCAGCTTGATGGCCGGGTCGGACTGCAAGGCATCCAGATCATCCTCCCGCACGGCAGCAGCTATCTGGCATTCATTGTTTTTCAGCTTCTGGATGCGCACCTGCGGGTCGGTAACGATGGCAAAAATCAGGTTGCCGGTTTGCTGGGGGCGGCCCCAGTACGAGGGGTTGGCAGCAAAGCGCACGGCCGAGTCCTTGGCATAGCTCTTGAATTGATAAGGGCCGGTGCCAATCGGAAAGCGGTTGATATCGGCTGCCCGATGTTGCTGCAACAGCTGACTGGCGTACTCGGCCGATTGCATGCCGGCAAAACCCATGGCCAGGAAGCTCAGGAAGGCAGCATTGCGCTGCTTCAGCACCAGGCGGACAGTGTAGGGATCCACCTTTTCCACGCGCTGGATGGACTGAGCAAGCCCGGAGTTGGCCGGACCCAGCAACTGGGTCTTGAATGCCTGATTGAATGGCTGGGCCGGATCAATCCAGCGCTGCACGGTAAACACTACATCATCAGCAGAAAATGTATTCTTTGGCTTGAAATAATCGGTCGTCTGAAAACGCACACCCTTGCGCAGATGGAATGTGTAAGTCAGTCCGTCTGCCGATAACTCCCATTTGCTGGCCAGCGCGGGAATGATGTCAGTCCCTCCCCGCTTGAATGCGACCAGGCCCTGAAAAATCTGCCGTGTCACATTATAAGTAGAGGCGCTATCCCACAGCGCCGGATCAAAACCTTCCGGTGCGGTTTCGGCGCAAAACACCAGGGAACGCCCCGCCTGGGCCAGCGGTGCCAGCCCGGACATGAGCGCCAACAAGGTCAGCAAATGGAATTTCATTGATTTTTCTCCGTTGCCCGTCGGCAGTTACCGACAAGCTTGCCACTGATCTGGCCATGATAGAGCAGGATGCGTGCGTCAACAGCCCCCTTGCGAAGCGCAAGAGTTGAACGTCAGTTACACAAACTGTCAATGGCCGCCGTGACAAGCCGTACCAGACCTGCAGCAAAACCGGATGACCAGCAGCATGGATGTGTGGCACTCTTACCGGAGAATTGATCGCGTAGTGGCTATTCCCGGACAAAAAAAATCCCGGCGGGGACCGGGATTAAACGTTTAGCGGGGATAGATACGAGGCGGGAAACCTCGCACTTGTATTTATAACTATCAAATAACCCCCAGTCAAATAAATATTTGCTTACATATGAAGGCAAATAACAAAAAAGGCAGCTTTCGCTGCCTTTGTCATTGCTCCTTTTGATCAGGAACCTTGCTTGTTCATCTTGCGACGCTCGTGCTCTTGCAGGTAGCGCTTGCGGATACGGATGGACTTGGGCGTGATTTCAACCAGTTCGTCGTCGTCGATGAATTCAACGGCAGACTCCAGGGTCATCTTCACCGGGGTGGTCAGGCGTACGGCTTCGTCAGTACCGGAGGCGCGAACGTTGGTCAGCTGCTTGCCCTTGACCGGGTTTACCACCAGGTCGTTGTCGCGGCTGTGAATGCCGATGATCATGCCTTCGTACAGCTTGTCGCCCGGGGAAACAAACATGCGACCGCGGTCTTCCAGCTTCCACAGTGCATAGGCAACGGCTTCGCCGTTTTCCTGGGAGATCAGCACGCCATTGTGGCGACCCGGCATGTCCGGCTTAACCGGTGCGTAGTCGTCAAATACGTGGCTCATCAGGCCGGTACCACGGGTCATGGTCATGAAGTCGGACTGGAAGCCGATCAGGCCACGTGCCGGAATATGGTATTCCAGGCGGGTACGACCCATGCCGTCGGATTCCATATTGGTCAGCTCGCCACGGCGACGACCGATTTCTTCCATGATGGCGCCCTGGTGATCATCTTCCAGGTCGATGGTCAGGTTTTCGTACGGCTCGCACTTCTCGCCGTTGATTTCCTTGAATACCACGCGCGGCTTGGCCACGGCCATTTCAAAGCCTTCGCGACGCATGTTTTCCAGCAGGATGGTCAGGTGCAATTCACCACGACCGGACACACGGAACACGTCGGAGTCTTCGGTTTCTTCAACGCGCAGGGCAACGTTGGTCAGCAGTTCCTTGGTCAGGCGGTCACGGATCTGACGCGAGGTCACGAACTTGCCTTCGGTACCAGCCAGCGGCGAGGAGTTCACCATGAAGTCCATAGTCAGGGTCGGTTCGTCCACCGACAGTACCGGCAAGCCAGCCGGTTGGTCCTTGTCACAGATGGTCACGCCGATACCGATGTCTTCGATACCGGAAATGATCACGATGTCGCCGGCTTCGGCTTCAGCCACTTCCACGCGCTCCAGGCCCTTGAAGCCCAGCAGCTGGTTGATACGGCCGGAAGCAACCTGATCTTCGTGATTCATCACCACTACTTGCTGACCCGGCTTGATGCGACCGTTCAGGATGCGGCCCAGACCCAGGCGGCCGGTGTAAGTGGAATAGTCCAGTGCGGAGATTTGCAGTTGCAGCGGTGCGTCTGCGCTACCGTTCGGCAGCGGAACATGCTTCAGCACGGTGTCGAACAGCGGACGCATGTTGTCGGATTCCTGATCCAGTTCCAGCTTGGCAAAGCCGTTCAGGCCGGAAGCGTAGATGATGGGGAAATCCAGTTGTTCGTCGGTGGCACCCAGTTTGTCGAACAGGTCGAAGGTTTGGTCCACAACCCAGTCCGGACGTGCGCCCGGACGGTCAACCTTGTTGATCACCACGATGGGGCGCAGGCCCAGGGCCAGGGCTTTCTTGGTCACGAAACGGGTTTGCGGCATCGGGCCTTCAACGGCATCCACCAGCAGCAGCACGCCGTCTACCATGCCCAGTACACGTTCCACTTCACCGCCGAAGTCGGCGTGTCCCGGAGTGTCCACGATGTTGATGTGCACGCCTTCGTAATCGATGGCGGTGTTCTTGGCCAGAATGGTAATGCCACGCTCTTTTTCAAGATCGTTGCTGTCCATTACGCGTTCATCTACCTGCTGGTTCTCGCGGAAGGTGCCGGACTGGCGCAGCAACTGGTCAACGAGGGTGGTTTTGCCATGGTCCACGTGGGCAATAATGGCAATATTACGAATCTGTCGTGTCATTTTCGGAATTCGGTCGGTTGAAGCGGAAAAATCGTAAGATTCTATCACGTACAGCGCCAACTACCCAAAGCATTATCGCGACAAGCAATGATGATTTGGTTACACTGCGCGCCAAAATCCACGCAAACACAGATTATCAAGGAGTCGACCATGTATGACTGGGACGCCCTGTGGCATGAACATGAAGGTTATCGCACCGGTTTTGCCGTGCATCACAACGACGCCAACCTGCTGGCAGACGAGCTGTCGGCCAAGCTGATGAAGCCGGCCCAGCACCCCACGGACGTGGCAGTCTACGAAACCCCGGACAAATTCATCCTGGCAGGTCACGACGATGGCCTGCAGCTGCTGGAAGTGTTCAAGCACGGCATGTTCGACATCACCCTGCGCCTGGTCACCGAAGATGAAGGACTGGACGAACCTGCCCTGCCCTATGTCGAAATCCATGTCGACAACCTGGCCACCGAAGAGCAGTCGGTGTGGCGCGGCGCAGTGAGCCGTGACGAAGAGGGCCGTATCTGGGTAGGCAATCGCACGCTGGAAGAGCAAGTCATGCCGGCCATGCCGTTTGACGAGCTGTCCTTTACCGATAACGCCCATTTCCGCGATGAGCTGCATCGCGTGTGGCAGGAGGACTTGCCGCAGCTGAAGCCCTTGATTGATGCATGGTTTGATCACACCGACCTGAGCGGCAGCGCCGAGCCGCATCATTATGGTGACGAAGCGCGGGTACAGCAGATTTGCGACCGCTACGCGGAAATCGTGCGTCGTGAACAAGCCGTACTGTCGCGCCAGTTTAGCGACGCCGAGCTGCAATTGATTGCCCACGTACTGAAGAATGTCCGCTTTGAAGAAGCAGCATCCTGCCGCGGCGTATGGCTGGCAGTGGAAACCTGCATGATCGACGAGGAGCTGGACCAGCATTTCAAGGTGGATGGCGAAGCCCTGCTGCTCAAGATGAAGAACCTGTCTTACTCTCAGGAAGTGGCACTGATCGAAGCGCTGTCACCCTTGCCGGCCAGCTCCACCGCCGCCTGACCCATCCAGAAATACCAGCGCCTGCCGGAACATGACGGCAGGCTTTTTTCATGGCGTACGCGGCAGGCAAAAAAAAAGGGGGCGATAGCCGCATCGCCCCGAATCCCATCCATACCAGTCAGAGGTGAAACACCTCCCACGGGGCACACAGTACGTGTTGCAGATTACGCCGTCATGACAGGAAAGAAGGTCAGCACCACCTTGCCCAGATTGGCATTGGCTTCCATATGGGCATGCGCCTCTGCCACTTGCTGCCAGGGGTAGCAGCTATCCACCGTGGTTTTCAGCTTGCCCGCCGTGATGGCCGGCAGAATGGTGTCGGCCAGCGCCTGCGCCAGCGGGGCCTTTTTCGCCAGCGGCTGGGAACGCAGGGTGGAGCCAATCACTGACAGGCGCTTCATCAGCACCAGGCCCAGATTGAGTTCGGCCTTGCCACCACCCATGATGCCGATATTCACCAGTCGTCCATCCTGCTTCAGGCTGGCGAGGTTTTCAGCCAGATAAGCAGCGCCTACCGGATCCAGAATCATGTCCGCCCCGCCCCATTCCTTTAGCAGACGGGAAAAGGCAGGCGTTTCCTTGTAGTTGAATACTTGCTCCGCACCCATCTCGCGGCAGAATTGCAGTTTGTCTGCGCTGCCGGCACTGGCGAACGGGTGCGCACCCAGCAAGCGGGCCAGCTGGATGGCACAAGCCCCCACACCACTGGCTCCGGCATGAATCAGCACATGATCCCCGGCCTTGACCTGCCCCACCTGTACCAGATTCAGCCATGCCGTCATCCATGCCTCCGGCAGGCTGGCGGCTTCCACCCAGGACATTTCATCCGGCTTGGCAATGGCCAGCACTTCATCCAGCAGCGCATATTCGGCATAGGCACCACCTGCCACCAGGCCAAACACGGCATCGCCGGGCTGATGGCGGCTGTTGTCGTCCGCCTCCACCACGACACCGGCAATTTCCAGCCCCAGAATGGCGCTGGCACCGGGCGGCGGCGGATAATGGCCCTCTCGCTGCACAATGTCAGCCCGGTTGATGCCGGCCGCCATCACCTGCACCAGCAATTGGCCTGGCTGTCGCTGCGGACGCGAGGCTGCGCCGATATAAAGTGTTTCCACACCGCCCGGTGCATCTTGCAAAACTGCCTGCATCATCTTGCTTGCCTTTCCTTTTGCCGCCTGTACTCAGGCTGAATCCGCACTGCATGAAACTGAGCCAGATCAAGCAATGCATTCGAGTATTGTTTACAATGGCGCGCCATGACTGATCACTGCTTCCATTGCGGCCTGCCCGTCCCCGACGCTGTCGACTTTCCGGTGCGTTACCGGGAAAAGACCGAAGCCACCTGCTGCGCAGGTTGCCAGGCCGTCGCCCAGACCATCATCGACTCCGGCCTGTCCGATTACTACGCCCACCGCACGCAAGGCGCACGGCAGGCCGAGGCCTTGCCGGCAGATATTTTGCAGCAGATCAGGCTGTATGACTCGGAAGAGTTGCAAAAAAGCTTTGTGCACCAGCGCGACGAAAACAGCCGCGAGGCCGCGCTGATTCTGGAAGGCATTACCTGTGCCGCCTGTGTCTGGCTGAATGAGCAGCACATCCGCCAGTTGCCCGGCGTGCTGTCGGTGGACATCAACTATACCAGCCACCGGGCTCGGGTTTGCTGGGACAACACCCGCATCAGGCTGTCACAGATTCTGGAAGCCATTTCGGCCATTGGCTACCGCGCCCATCCTTACGATGCCGAGCGGCAAGAGGCGCTGGCGCAAAAGCAGCGCAAGCAGGCCATCAGCCGCCTGTGGGCAGCCGGGCTGTCCATGATGCAGGTGATGATGTACGCAGTGCCGGTTTACCTGGCACAGGATGGCGACATCGACCCGGACTTCCTCTGGCTGCTGCACTGGGCCAGCCTGATCCTGACCCTGCCGGTCATGCTCTATTCGGCAGTGCCGTTTTATCAGAACACCTGGCGCGACCTGAAATCAGGCCGCGTTGGCATGGACACGCCGGTCACCATCGGCATTTTCACTTCTTTCTTTGCCAGCCTGTGGGCGCTGATCAACAAGATTCCGCACGGTGTGTATTTCGATTCGGTGTCGATGTTCGTCTTCCTGCTGTTGGGCGGGCGTTATCTGGAAGGGATTGCCCGGCGCAAGGCGGGCGAGGCGACCGAAAGCCTGGTCAAACTGATTCCGGCATTTGCCCATCGCGCAGCCAACTGGCCGTCCAGCCGTGATACCGAGGAAGCCACCGTCGCCATGCTCAATGCTGGTGATGTGATTCTGGTGAAGCCGGGTGAAACCATTCCCGGTGACGGAGTGGTGCTGGATGGCAACAGTTCCGCCAATGAATCCCTGATCAGCGGCGAGAGCAAGCCGATTGCCAAACGGGTTGGCGACAGCGTGATTGCCGGCAGCGTCAATACCAGCAGCCCCTTGTATGTGCAGATCAGCCAGACTGGCCAGCAAACCCGGCTGGCCGGCATTGTGCGTCTACTGGATCAGGCGCTGGCCGAAAAACCACGCCTTGCCGTGGCGGCCGACCGCTTTGCCAGCTGGTTTGTCGCCCTGCTGCTGCTGGCAGCTGCTGGCAGCTATATTGCCTGGCACTTCATCGAACCGGCACGCGCCTTGTGGATCATGGTGGCGGTACTGGTGGTGTCCTGCCCTTGCGCCCTGTCGCTAGCCACTCCGGCGGCACTGACCGCCGCCACCGGCCATCTGGCCGCACTGGGCTTGCTGACCACCCGCGGCCACGCACTGGAAACCCTGGCGCGGGTTACTGATGTGGTATTCGACAAAACCGGTACGCTGACGCATGGCGACATGCGCATGCGCGAGCAAATGCAACTGGGCACACTGCCTGCGGAACAGGCACTGGCCATTGCCGCCGCGCTGGAACAGGCATCGGAACACCCGCTGGCGCAAGCACTGCGTCAGGCCGCCAGCACACTGCCCTGCCCGGCCACAAGCCGGCTGGACAACATTCCCGGCAAGGGGGTGGAAGGCGTGGTTGATGGCACGACATGGCGACTGGGTTCGGTCGAGTTCATCAACCAGTGGCTGGCCAGTCCGTTGACACTTCCAGCCGACTGGCAAGCCGACTGCACCCTGGTGGTACTGGCCAGCCAGGCTGGCGCGCAAGCGGTGTTTGCCATTGGCGATACGGTGAGAAGCGACGCCATCGCCATGGTGGCCCGGCTGCAACAGCGCGGCATTGGTGTACACCTGCTCAGTGGCGACGGTGCCAACGCTGTCAGATACCTGGCAGACCAGCTGAACATTGCCGACTGGCATGCCCGCGCCACACCGGAGGACAAGCTCGCCTTTGTCGGCCAGTTGCAACAGGCAGGCAAGCGGGTGCTGATGGTGGGCGACGGCATCAACGATGCGCCGGTACTGGCGCGGGCCGATGTCTCGCTGGCCATGGGTGGTGGCACCGACGTGGCGCGCGCCAGTGGCGATATGGTGCTGATGGGCGACCAGCTGGCACTCATTCCGCAAGCGCTGGCCCTGTCCAGAAAAACCCTGGGTGTAATCAGGCAGAACCTGTGGTGGGCTGCCGGGTATAATCTGCTGGCCCTGCCGCTGGCCATGAGTGGTCACCTGACCCCGTGGCTGGCCAGCCTTGGCATGGCTGCCAGTTCGCTCATCGTGGTGAGCAACGCCCTGCGACTCGTCAAACGGAAATCCTGATGGAAAGTCTTTACCTGCTCATCCCGCTTAGCATCGTGCTGGCTTTTGTCATTGCCGTGGTGTTCTGGTGGGCCACCCGCTCCGGCCAGTTTGATGATATGGAAGGCCCGGCACATCGTATCCTGATGGATGACGACCGCGCCGCCAGTGACAAGCCCCCCCCCAGCAAGCCCGGTGCGCCGGACGAGCGCTGAGCACCGCCGACTTGACGCGGGCATGGCTGACAGCGCGGGGTGAATAGGCTAGCATGCCCTTCCCGCCACCCCGTGCTGACCCACCGTGAAAACAGACTTCAGTTTCTTCGGCTCGCGCCGTTTTCTTCCCTTGTTTGGCACCCAGTTTCTGGGCGCCCTCAATGACAATCTGCTGAAAACAGCCATTGTGGTGCTGATCAGCTATCACGGCCTCACCCTGAGTGGCATGTCACCGGAATTGCTGGTCAACATGGCGGCCGGCGTATTCATTCTGCCCTTTTTCCTGTTTTCGGCCACCGCGGGCAAGCTATCGGAGCGGTTTGACAAGGCGATGATCGCGCGTGGCGTGAAGCTGGCCGAAATCGCCATCATGCTGCTGGCTGGTGCCGGTTTCTTCCTGCACGCGGCAGGCCCGCTGATGGCCGCCCTGTTCCTGATGGGTTGCCATTCCGCCTTCTTCGGCCCGCTCAAGTATTCCGTCCTGCCGCAATACCTGAAGGAGCACGAGCTGGTGGGCGGCAATGGCATGATTGAAATGGGCACCTTCCTGGCCATCCTCATCGGCCAGATCATCGGCAGCCTGATGACCGAAGGCGGCCCGCTGCTGATTGTCTCCCTGCTATTGCTTACTGCGGTGTGTGGCTGGCTGTTCAGCCGCCGCATGCCCGCCGCACCGCCTGGCGCACCGGATCTGCAGCTGTCCTTCAATTTCATTGGCGATTCGGTAAGACTGGTTGGTCAGGCCTGGCGCATTGCCGACGTACGCAGCGCGATTCTGGGCATTTCCTGGTTCTGGCTGATGGGTGCTGTCTACACCACCCAGCTGCCCACCTTTACTCGCCTGCACCTGGGCGGGGATGCTCAGGTCTATACCGTCATGCTGGCGCTGTTTTCCATCGGCATTGGCCTGGGTTCGGTCATTTGCGCCAAACTGTCGCACGGCCGTTTGCAACTGGGTCTGGTACTGCTGGGCAGCGCAGGCATGACGGTGTTCGGTGCCGACCTGGCCTTGGGTGCCATGCAGCGCCATCAGGGCGCACTGATGACGCTGGGAACCTTCCTCACGCAACTGGGCAGCTGGCGCCACATGCTGGACGTGGCGCTGCTGGGCTTTTTTGGCGGTTTCTTTACCGTGCCGCTGTATACCTGGCTGCAACTCTCCAGCCCGGACAGCTTCCGTTCGCAAGCCATTGCGGCAAACAACATCATCAACGGCTTTTACATGGTGGCGGCGGCGCTGGCCAGCGTGGTGGTGCTGCAGAAGTTCGGCAACATTGCTTATTTGCTGCTGGGCACGGCCATCCTGAACATTCTGGCCACCTTGCACCTGCTGTGGCAGGCACCGGTCATCTGGCAGCAGCGCACCAGCTGGCTGAAGGCGACGCTCGACCAATAAGGGATAAAAAAAGGCCGGCACCACCAGGTGGCGCCAGCCCCAAGAGCATTCGGCGGCGTCAAGGCCCGAAACCGCCGAAAGCGGGAGGTTCGCCAGCAACACGGCTGTTGCCGGCGATTGAAACCAGTCCTGATCAGACCGGTTTCCGCGGGTACTGAGTGTCAGTCAGTGCTGGCTATTTTCTTTTGCTGTGGCCGTTTCGTCCAATTGATTACCATTTCGGTATTGATATAAATTTTCTATCGCCATGCACAAAGACAGCACCCTGGTGGGCGGGATTCACCACGTCGCCATCATCACGGCCGACTACCCGCACGCCCGTGACTTTTACCATCGCATTCTGGGTTTGCCGATTGTCAGCGAGGTCTGGCGGGCAGAGCGCAGTTCGTGGAAATTGAACCTGACCCTGCCCGATGGCTGTCAGCTGGAGCTATTCAGCTTTCCGGCACCACCGGAACGCGTAAGCCGGCCCGAGGCCTGTGGTTTGCGCCATCTGGCCTTGCGCGCAAGCGATCTGGAACAGGTACGCCAGACGCTGACGCAACACGGCGTGCCATGCGAGGATATCCGGCTGGATGACATCACCGACCGGCAGTTTTTCTTCTGCCAGGGGCCGGATGAGCTGCCGATTGAATTTTATGCGGACTGATGCTGGCGGATGTAGTCGATGAAAGCTGCCGGCGGCATGGGCCGGGCAAACAGATAGCCCTGCGCATAGTCACAACCGGCCTTGCGCAGCAGTTCCAGTTGTTCCGGGGTTTCCACCCCTTCGGCGATGATCTTCATTCCCAGCTTGTGGCCCATGGCAATCACTGCCTCGGTAATGGCGCGGTCGGTATTGTCATTGGCCAAGCCCTGAATGAAGCTGCGATCTATCTTCAGATAGTCGATATTGAATTTTTTCAGATAGGACATGGCGGAGTAGCCGGTGCCAAAGTCGTCGATGCTGACTTCCATTCCTGCCTGGTGAAAGCCAAGCAAGGTATTCACCACAATCGGCCGCTCATCCAGCAGCAGGCTTTCGGTGATTTCCACCGAAATACAGGAGGCGGGCAAGCTGCGCGCCGCCAGCTCCTGCGGCCACAGGCCACAGTCCCCGCTGATCAGTTGTCGTGGCGAGATGTTGACGCTGACCTGCCCGCTCGGCCATTGCTGCAGCAAGTCCATGGTTTGCTGGAACACCAGGTTGCCGATATCGCCGATCATGCCGATTTCTTCTGCTACGGCAATGAATTCGCCAGGCAGACGGATGCCATCCGTGGGGTGATGCCAGCGTAGCAGCGCTTCAGCCTTTACGGGCAAGCCGTCCTGCAAGGCAATGATGGGCTGGAACCAGGCTTCGAAATGGTTTCCTGCCAATGCTTGTCGCAACTGCTTGCCAATGGCCTGACGCCGCAGTGCTTCCTCTTGCAGGGACGGGGTGAAGTAACTGAAACAATTGCGTCCGCTGGCCTTGGCGGCATACATCGCCTGGTCGGCATAACTGACCAGCGTTTCCTGCTGCTGGCTGTCGTCGGGATAGAGCGCAATGCCGATGCTGGCAGACACATAGACTTCGTTACTGCCCAGCAGGAATGGCATATGCAGCAAGCGGATGATTTTACTGGCCACCATGCCGGCCGCCTGCGCATTATTGATGTCCGAGAGAATGACCACGAATTCGTCACCCCCCTGACGCGATACGGTGTCGCTACTGCGCACCACGGCCTGAATGCGCTCTGCGGCCTGAATCAGCAACTGGTCACCCACGTGGTGACCCAGCGTGTCATTCACTTCCTTGAACCGGTCCAGATCGATGAACAGCAAGGCCAGCGTACTGCCCTGGCGACGCGCCCGCTCCAGCTCTTCAGACAGACGGTCGCGCAGCAGGCGCAAATTGGGCAGACCGGTGAGCGCATCGTAATTGGCCTCGCGCCAGATGGCCTGCTCCATCTGTTTGCGCTCGCTAATATCCAGTATCAGGCCAACCAACCCGCCAAGGCTGCCATCGGCCTTGTCAAACGTGGCTTTGTAGAACACCACGTCGTGCCGGCTGCCATCGGCATATTGCACCTGCGCCTCGTACACCTGCGTGCCACGACTGTTGAACAGGCTTTGGTCTGCCGCGTGATAGCGTGCGGCAAGGTCTGGCGGCGACAGGTCGAATACCGAATAGCCAATCAATTGCTCGCGCGGGGTGCCGATGAATTGCTCGAATGCGACGTTACAACCGATGTAACGCCCCACCTCATCCTTGTAGAAAACCGGGTTCGGAATGGTATCTACCAAGCGGGTGATGAACTGCAACTGGTCTTTCACTGCACGTTCGGCGTCGTTACGCTCGGTCACATCCATCAGCATGCCGATGATGGCAGGCCGACCAGCAAAGCGGGTACTGACACCGAACACCTCGACATCCAGCCCCGCGCCATCCTTGCGCACGCCACGAAAGCTGTAATGACTGCTTTGCACCTGGCCGCTCAGGCGGCGGGTCAGCTGCTCGCGCACCAAGGGCCTGTCACCCTCTGCCGTGAGGTGTTGCGGCCCCATGCCAGCGCATAATTCCTGAGCCGAATAGCCGAACAGGCTGGCGAGGCGCTCGTTCACGAAGACAAAACGGTCATCCTGAATGACATACACGCCGATCAGCGCATTGCTGCACAAGCCGCGCAATAATGGCACGGCTTCATGCAGCAAGCCTTGCAGGATGGAATCGAATGGGGTCATGGTGTCGACTGGGAAGCTGGCAGCTTATGCAGTATGGGAGGCTGCACACTGTCATGAATTGATTACAGCGTGCAGGATACCCCAGTCGGCTATAGATGGGTGGAAGATGGACCGAATTTAAAGCTTGAAGCGGCTGATGCTGGTGCGCAGCGTGCCGGCCAGACCTGCCAGCGCACTGGCAGACTGGGCTGCAGCGCGCGCCTTGGCATGATTACCATCAGCCTGCTGGGCAATCTTTTCCACGTTAAGTGCGATATCGCGGCTGGCGGCATCCTGCTCGCTCAGCGCTTCGGAAATGCCGCTGACAGCACTGCCCACCTGCCGCGCACCTTCCTGAATGGCCTGCAGGCTGTCACTGGCACTGGCGGCACTGCTGACGCCTTGCTCTACCTGTGCCACGCCCTGCTCCATGTGCTCCACCGCCATGCGCGCGCCAGTCTGGATCTTGCTGACCGTATCGCTGATCTGCAAGGTCGATTGCGTGGTGCGCTCTGCCAGTTTGCGCACTTCATCCGCCACCACGGCAAAGCCGCGCCCAGCTTCACCGGCCCGCGCCGCCTCGATGGCCGCATTAAGGGCCAGCAGATTGGTTTGGTCGGCAATGTCACGGATTACGGTCACCACTTCGGCAATGCGTTCGGACAAGCCATCCAGTTGTTTTACGGTTTGGCCGGCCTGCTGCACTGCCGTGGCAATCTCGCTCATGGTGTGGGTGGCTTGTCCGACAACATGCACGCCGCTATGCGACTTTTCATTGGCATCCACTGCCATTTCACGGGCCAGTTCGGCATGTCGCGCCACCTGGTTGATGCTGCTGCTCATTTCTTCCACGCAGGCTGCCATGGTGCTGGCGGATGAATTCTGTTCGCCAGAAGCAGCCGAGACATCCTCTGCAATGCTGACCAGTTGCTGGGCCTGAACCGACAGTGCAATCAGGCTGCTTTCCACCTCACCGATCATGCTGCGCAGATGACTGCTCATCTCGTCGGCAGCGTGCAACAAATCGCCTACTTCGTCCTGGCTTGTCACTTCAAAATGCACGGTCAGGTCACCATCCGCCACCTTGCGGATAACCTCGACTGCACCAGCCAGCGGGCGGGCCACCCAGCGTTTGCTGGCCCAGTAGGTAGCACCTGACAACAGCGCAATGATGATGACAGTGCCCAGTGCCAGGCGGATACGCATGGCATTCAATTGCGTGGCGAATTCATCCTCATAGCTGCTGGCGGCCACAATCCAGCCCCAGCGCTGAAAGGTGTCAAACACGGCGATCTTGGGGCGGGCGGCTTCATCACTACCCGGCTTGGCCCAGTGGTAATGCAGGACGCCTTGCTTTTGCTCCAGCATCACCCGGTTGATGGCGATACCGTCCTTGTCCTTGAAGTCGAGCAGATTCTTGCCCTGCGAATGCGGGTGAATCATCATGCGGCCCGGTTCGCGGCGGCTGTCAAAGGCATAGATGTAGCCGGATTCGCCAAAACGCACCGACATGATTTTCTGCCGCAAGGCAGCCAGACTGGCGGTGAATTCCTCTCCGACAAACAGTGCTGCCACCACCTGTCCGGCTTCGTTGGTCAGCGGGGTGTACAAGGTCATGAAATCCCGACCGAACAACTGGGCCGGGCCGGTATAAGACTGACCGGCATTCAGGCTGGCATAGGCTGGCGAATCGTGACTGAGTGGTGTGCCAACAGCACGACTGCCATCTTCCTTCTTGACGGAGGTGGCAATACGCACCCACTCGTTGCCATCTTTGACAAACACCGTAGCCAGCGAACCGCTCATGCGGGTGAAGCGGTCCATCTCATTGTTGGCGTTGTTGATGACGTGCTCGCCAACCCGCAGCTGGGGCAGCTGTTTGCCGGCACTGTCCACCCGCTCGCCACCCACGACCACCGGGCCGGCAAGCACGTTGCGCAAGGCCACCTCTGCCAGCGCGGCAGAGCGCTCCAGTTGTGCTGCATAAGCATCCATCATGTCGATGACCTGCCGGTTGGCCTGCTGCATTTCCTGCTGCATCTGGCTTTCCATGCGTAAACCTTGCCAATGCGTCAGCCAGGTGCCGGCAATGCCAAGAACAATAATCAGCAACAAGCAAAGCACCAGATTGAGCTTGGCGGCAATACTGAGGGAAGAAGGTAAAAGGTGGCGGGATTCGGACATGATAAAAACTGGATAGTGGGCTGGGAGTGAGATGCAGCACTTTGCTGCCTGTTATTACATTGGTCTAATTCTTGTGGCGGATAATAATATGGAAATGAATTAGCCAATTCACTAGAACAGCCACCATTGATCAAAATCAAACTCACTACATACCCAAACGCAGTGGACATTCTGTCCAAACTCTTGCCTCTTGCTGCAACTGCACAACAAGATTCCATTACTGCTGCCTGTTTAGGCAGAAGCAATCACTGCAATGACTCTCAGCATCATTTGATTGTTGTCCCCACCGCCGGCATGCAACTGGTGCTTCAACAACAAGTGCTTGCCCTTGGCAAACTGACCATGTCATGAACTTGCCGGTGCTCAAGTAGTCAGATGTCCGAAAATGCATGATTGCGCCTGCACATCATGGTCATTCCGGGCTATATAAAGAAGGCAGTGCACATTTCCATTTTTGCCAAGGAGCATATGTCCATGTCCTTGCCCTCAACATTGTTATGCACCTGCCTGCTGCTTGGCGCAGCCAGCGCATGGGCCGAGCCTGGCAAACCGACGCTGGACCTGGAATGTGACTACCTGCCCAATATCTGCAACCTGCCGGACGATGCCAACCCCGGCCTGATGATTGAAATCGGCAGCGAGGCCATCCGTCGTGCCGGTTTTGTGCCCAACGTGAAAATCCGTCCCTGGGTCCGGGCCATGCGCGAAGTACTGGCCAGCCCCACCGCCCTGATCATTTATTTCGCCCGCACGCCGGAACGCGAACCTTTGTTCAACTGGATTGTGGTGACCAACACCACGGATTTCCGTTTTTTTACCCGCAACGGTGCTGAGCCATGCAATAGTCTGCAACAAGCCATCAGCCGGGGGCTGATTGGTATACGGGCAGGTTCAAGCGTGCGTAGCTGGCTGATACAGCAAGGCGTCAGCGCAGCATCGCTTGCAGAAGGCCAACTGCCAGAAATGGCCAAGATGCTTAACGCAGGGCGGGTTGGCAGCTTTCTGGGGGCATCCATCACGTTTAACCAGACCTACCAGGCACAGCACGGCAAGCCGCCAACGGAAGGTGCCGTGGTGTACAGCAGCCAAAGCTGGCTGGCTTCCGGCCCCGCTTTTTCACCGGCCACAGCAGCCAGACTGGCCAAGGCCATCAACGAAATGAAACAGGATGGTTTCTATGAGCAGGCCATGCGCAAATACATGCACTGATGCAGATCATGCCTGACGCAGGACTTTGCGCACGCTGAAGCAGGCCAGCACTCCCCACAACACGGCCAGTCCATTCCCCAGGGTAAACAACACATGAAAAGGTCTGGCCTCGGTCAGCCAACCCTCCAGATGATTTTCCCCCAGCAGCAAAGACAGGACACACAGCAATATGGTGGCTGCATGCTTGATACGGATATCTGGTTGCCGGGCAGACCAGCCAAAGACAAAAGCGATAAACAAGTCGAAATAGGCAATTTCCCGCTGCCAGTGTTCGGACATCGCCCAGGTGGTACCCGCCGCCGTCCAGCCCGGCATCAGCAAATGCGAAACGGCCGCGCAAACTGCGACAGCCGCCCATAGCCGCAGCAAGATATCAAAACGCGCATGCAGCCAGCCATGTGATTCTTTGCACAATGCCATGCTCAGGCTCCACTCTTCATGAACAAGACGCTGGCAATCACAGCGCCGGGTGAGGTTTTAACGCACATCCCCACCGACCCATGGCCAATGAAAAATGCAGACAGTGGCGGAGCATCACGATGCAGGCGCATGGAGATCAACATGGTGTGCCTTGGCTGTGCTCGGTTCGCAGGCGAGCGGGATGTGCAAAATTGGCACATGATAATACTTGCATGTCATGATTGGCCATCGCCCTGAAAATACCATCATGAACCGCGCCATTCTGCTGCTGCTCGCCGCCCTCGCCTGCCCAACTCTTTACGCCAAAGCACCGCCGCCTGCCGGCAATCAGCCGGATGAAGCCCAGCTGATCGAGCATGGCAGCTATACCAACAGGGACGGCAACATGGTACACCGCCCCGCTCACAGCAAGTCTGGCAAGGTACCGCAGGGGGCGACCGCCAAATGCCGGGATGGCAGTTACAGTTTCAGCCAGCATCATCGCGGCACCTGCTCCCGCCACGGCGGGGTAAGCGCCTGGCTGGGATAAGGTGTAATCCACAAGGAACAAACCCAGCCCGCACCGCGCTCAGGCAAATACTGCAACCACCTGACGTGACAGTGCGACGAGCTCGCCATCCGGCCCGTACAGATGTGCATCCTGATTGGCATAGCCATCACGCGCAGCCACCAGGCTGGCATCCATGCGCCACCAGCCCTCATTGCCAAGCGGTTCGCCGTGGTGCACGAACTCCAGCTCCCAGCTGATGGTGCTGGCCGGGGCATGCCCCTGCACCAGCGACAGTGCAACTGGCGGAATGGCATCGGCCATGGCGACAATCTGCTCCTCACCCATCAGTCCCGGGTCACGCTGTCGCAGCAGGATACGGTTTGTCGTCGCGTGATGGCCGCTGAAAGGCAGGCCACCCTCCACCCAGCGGTAGGCATAGTGACGGGTAAATTCGGGTGACATGCCTGCAATGAACGGCAATTCCGGCCCGGCACTGCTGTCGGTGGCCAACGGTTTGACCTCTGGCTTGAACGACAAGGCAGAATCCCTGGAAGCGCCGAAGACCGCAACAAACATGGCTGCCACCTGCTCACCCGCCATCAAGCGTGCCGCCACTTGCACGGCCGCACGCCCCTGGCGCAGCAGTTCCACCCGCAGGCCAAGCTGGCCTGCAGCCGCCGGGGCAACAAAGGTGGTGTGCAGCGACCACAAGGGCGGGAGATCCGGCATGGCCGCCCGCATGGCGCGCACCGCCAGCAAGGCCTGTATGCCGCCAAACAGGGTTCGCCCCTGCGCCCAGCCATCATCCACTTCGGCTTGAAACAGGCCAGGCTGGCCGATGACGGGGGTGATGCTGCGGCAAACATCATCAATATGCATGCTGATTTCCCTGGATGTGATGACTGGAACAAACATTGACCGGCAGTCTAGCAGTGGCATCTTGCGCTTTGCAGTGGCAATATCGACAACATTAATGTCAATACTGCCAAAATATGCATCAACTTCGCGTACTGCTGCTGGAAGGCTGTTATGCCGGCAGCGTGACCGGTCTGGTCGATTTGCTGCATTTCGCCAACCAGATTGCAGCCTACAAAGGCAGGTCCAAACCATTCGACTGGCGCTTGTTCAGCTTGGACGGCCAAGCCGTCACCACGGCGTCCGGCATTGTGCTGACACCGGATGGCGGGCCGGAATTGGCCGACGCTGCCGATACGCTGGTACAGCCGCCAATCAGCTATCGACGCCTGAGCGACTTTGAAACCCGGCTGATGGCAGAACAGACCGCAGGCGCATTGGCAACACGCCAGCATGCAGCAGGCCGCCGTGTGATGTCGTTCTGCACAGGCGTCCCCCTGCTTGCCGAGCACGGCTTGCTGGATGGCCGGCAGGCGACTGTCAGCTGGTGGCTGCATCACTGGTTTCGTCAGCGCTATCCCAAGGTTCTGCTCCAGGATTACGCCACCTGTAGCGAGTCCGATGGCATCTGGTGCGGCGGCGCCACCACCTCTTATATCGACCTGGCCTTGCGCCTGATCCGGCATGAAGGAGGTGCTGAACTGGCCATGTCATGCTCGCGCCTGATGCTGACCGACCTCAACCGGGTCAGTCAGGCACCTTATATCACCATGCGGAGTTTTGCCGGACACGACGACGAGCTGGTCCTGCGCTGTCAGAACTGGCTTCAGCGGCAGCTTGATCAGCCATACCGGCTGGAGGCACTGGCAGCCAGCGTCGGCGCCAGCGAGCGCACGGTAATGCGACGATTCCAGCAGGTACTAGGCCAACCACCGCTGCGCTACCTGCAGCAGCTACGCTTGCAAACGGCACGTCATCTGCTGGAAACCAGCACCCTGCCGCTGGATGAAATTGTCAGCCGGGTGGGCTATGCCGATATCGCCAGTTTTCGCCGCCTGTTTCAGCGCGAACTGCATTGCACCCCGGCAGAATACCGGCGCCGTTTTGCCAGCTGAACGGGCAAGCCAACGCGCGGAATGTTCAAGCGCCGTCGGCAACAAAATCACAAAGCCAAATTTGATGCCCGCCTCGGCATTCCTCTCGCCAAGCACCTCGCCATTCATCACCGTGCCGCGTCGTCGGGTTAATGGACTGTCTGTGGTAGACAGGCCTCGGCCTGATTGCTGCCTTTGCGGATATGAATCAGGATCCACGCCGAGACGGCAGACTTGGCACAAGCACAGCCAAATCAATTGGCATATGATGATATGAGATTGCCGCCTGGATGGGTGGCTGCCGTCCGTCCCCAAAGGATATGCCATGATCAAGATCCGCCGATACTTTCAGTACCAGATGGGCGGACTTGTCCTCCTCATTGGCCTGGCATTTACTCTGGGCGGCTACGCCTTGATGAGCAAGGTCGCCGAGGACGAGGCAGAAGCGACGTTAAGGTTGATCACCAACGAGTCCGGCGCAGCCATGAATCATTTGCTGCTCCCGGCTACCACGTTGCTGAAACTGCTTTCCAACGTTCCCGACCTGAAAACGGGCCAGGAAAAAGACTGGATGGACCGCCTTTCCGCGCAAACTTCGATATTGCGCGATCAACCCATGCTCAACAGTGTTTATGTCGGCGGCCCGCAAGGACAGCTTCTATTGCTGCGAGCACTCCGGGATGAGTGGGACCACGCCAAATTCAAGGCAAGTCCCGAGGCGCGCTGGCTTGTCCAGCTGCAAAGGGTTGGCAACAGCCGGGGCGAAGCCCAGGACTGGGTTTATCTGGATGACAAGCTCCGCATACTGGGGCGCAAACGCATGCCGGGCACTGAGGACTATGACCCGCGCAGCAGACCGTGGTACCAGGCCAGTCGTCAAAACAATGGGGTATTTCGTACCGAAACCTACAAGTTTTATTCCTCAGGAAAAGTCGGCATCACGCTTGCCAACGACATGCACGATGGCTGGGTTATCGCGATGGATATCAGCCTCGACTCCCTGCAAGAAGAGCTGGCCAGAATGGCAACCGCCTATGCCGGCTATATTGGGCTGTTCGAACAAACCGGTGCCATCATTTCCGCCAATCTCAAAGAAAGCAGCGCCAACGATTTCTTCAAGGGCCTGGTCGAAAAAGGTGGCATTGCTGATGGCAAAGACCTGAAATGGATGGTCGATCCGCACGGTCAGTCCTGGTGGATGGGCACGGCAAAGGTCAAGCTGCAGAAATATGATGACATATTTCTCCACGTTGCCGTTCCACGTGACCGCCTGCTGGCGAAGGCCCAGAAGCTGCGCAACTTTTTGCTGGCCCTTACCTTGCTGATAACGCTTCTTACCCTGCTGCTTGCACAACGCAATTCAGACCGGATTGCCTTCGTATTCCAGACACTGGCAGACCGGGCCAACGCGCTGGTCAATTTTGATTTCCGGCAGTTTGCTCAATCCAAAACCCGTATTGCCGAAATTGCCCAACTGGAAACCGGGCTTGAGCGCGCCCGGACAAGTAGCGCAAATTTTTTGCACTTGCTGGAAAAGGTATCGCGGGAGGCGGATCTCGACAAATTGCTGCCCATGGTCGTCGAAGAAACAAGCGAAGCAGCACAAGGAGAGTTTGCCTGGCTCTACATTCAGGACGGCACAAACTGGACTTTGCGTGCACAGCGCGGCGATCGCAACGGAAGTGATTGGTTGGCAAAGTACCAGAGGCAGCTTGAGGAAAATGGCGCTGCCCAGTTTCATCCGGATGAGCCGATGGATGGCCGCTATGCACTGATGCTGCCCCTGTCCGGCCGGCGGGGCCAACTATTGGGACTGCTCATCATTGAACGCCAGCAAGCATTCAGCGAACATCACCGCAGTTTTGTGGAAGCGCTTTCCGGCTTTGCCGCCTTGACGCTGGAATCACGCGAATTGGTTGTGCAGCAAAAGCGGCTGTTTGAATCTTTCATCCAGCTGCTGGCAGAAGCGGTGGATGCCAAAAGCCCACATACGGGCGGCCACTGCCACCGCGTTCCCGTCCTGACCGAATGGTTGGTGGAACTGGCCGCCAACAGCAATGCACCCTGCGTCGCCAGTTTTGAAGTCGACGACGAGATGCGCGAAGCTGTGCACATCGCGGCATGGCTGCACGACTGCGGCAAGGTGGTCACCCCCGAGTATGTTGTCGACAAGGCAACCAAACTGGAGACGCTGTACGACCGGATTCACGAAATCCGGACGCGCTTCGAGGTATGCAAACGCGAGGCGGAACTGGTTCACTGGAAAGCGGCTTACCCGCAAGGACTGCCGGCCATTGAAGCCGCACAACTCGCCAGCGAATTGAAAGCCCTGGATGAGGATTTTGCCTTTGTCGCCGAGTGCAATCTGGGTAGTGAATATATGTCAGAGGATGCAATCGCACGCATCAGGCAGATTGCAGCCAGAACCTGGACACGAACCATCGACGACCGGCTCGGCCTGTCACACGATGAAATGCACCGCCGTTGCAGCAGGGACAGCGAATCATTGCCCACCCAGGAATATCTGCTCAGCGACAAACCCGAGCATCGAATTGCACGTCCGCAAGGGCAATCCTTTGCCGATGACAACCCTTGGGGATTCCGGATGCAAGTGCCTGAACTGCTCTACGACCGTGGCGAAGTCAAGAATCTAGCCATCCAGCGGGGTACATTGACCGACGAAGAACGTTACAAGATCAACGAGCACATCGTACTGACCATCAAAATGCTGGAAGCCATGCCCTTCCCCCGGCACTTGAAGGCTGTGCCGGAAATAGCCGGCGGCCACCATGAGCGCATTGATGGCAAGGGCTACCCCAGAGCCGTCCCGGCCGCAGCCATGAGCATCCCGGCGCGCATGATGGCCATTGCTGACGTATTTGAAGCACTGACTGCAACCGACCGCCCGTATAAACAGGGGAAAAGCGTAGATGAATCGCTGGACATCATGCGCCATATGGCACGCGGGGGACACCTTGACGTTGAGCTGTTTGAGCTGTTCGCCCAGTCGGATATTCCTGTCCGCTATGCGTCGCGATTCCTGGCTGGAAGGCAGGCTGGTTCAGCCTAGCGAGAACGTGTATCTACGATGAGCCCCAATAACAGGGCGCTGCCCAAGCTGCGCCTCCTCATTCCCGCCGCCTGGCCTGCACCAGGCCCGACTGTCCTACCACATTCCCCGTACAGCGCTGCGAGCTGCTGCCAGATAAGATCGAACTAAGCTACGAACTGGCGCCGTCCGGAGATGTAGCAGATCTGTTTCCATGACACGACCGGCCTGATGCTGCCGGGTTTGTCCGTGCTGTGTAGCCGCGCCTCTTCCGGTATAGTATTGGTCATTCTTGACGGGCTTTATTGCTGCTCAAAAGACCCAACATTTTATATCCCGGACCAGCAACCGGATAAAACTCAAAAGGTCACCACGGCATGCCCATACAAATCAAAGGTTTAGATTAATTATGCTGCTGATGATCGAAGCCTGACAAACCCCAATCTCCACCCATTCTCACCAATCACAAACCGCAAAACGCCCACCAGACGGGCCTGTCAAGCAGGCCTGCCCTGTCACTAAGCGCCCTATGGCCTCGCAGTATTGTTGGAATAATGTTGGAACGGTTTTCCACCCGGAATCTTCCAACATGGCACTCACCGACGCGCGCATCAAAACCAGCAAACCCGGAGAAAAACCCTACCGACTGTCCGATGGGCGTGGGCTATGTTTAGAAGTGCGTCCTACAGGCATTCGCTACTGGCGCTACAGCTACCGCCTGGGTGGCAAGCAATCCATGCTCACCCTGGGCGAGTACCCGCGCATCCCGCTGGCCGAGGCGCGGCGGCTGCTGGAAATCGCCCGCGAACAAGTCTCCCGCGGCATCGACCCCAACCGCAAAAAGGCCCTGGCCAGGCTGGAAAACATCACCAACCAGCAAAACACCTTCAGCGTGCTGGCCGAAGAGTGGTACGCCCTCAACCTGCCGCACTGGCGGCCCTACACCGCCGCCCAGGTACGCAGCGACATCGACAAAGACATGCTGCCCCACCTGGGCCCGCTGGCCGTGCGCGACATCACCCCGCACATCATCCTCGCCCTCATCCGCAAAATAGAAGAACGCGGTGCCAACACCGTGGCGCGCAATGTCCGCCAGCGCATCAGCGCCATCCTGCGCCATGCCGTCCTTACCCAGCGTGCCGACTACAACGCCGCCGAACCGTTGCGCGGCGCCCTGCGCGCCCGGCAGGTGAAGCACATCCCCAACCTGGCGCAGAAAGACATCAGCGCATTCAAAAAAGCCCTCAACGACTACCAGGGCTACGGCAACACCAAGCAAGCCATCTGGCTGCTGCTCTACACCATGTGCCGCACCATCGAAGTCCGCTCCATGGAATGGATCGAACTCAACCTGGCCCGCGCCGAGTGGAACATACCCGGTCACAAAATGAAGAACGGCCAGCCCCACCACGTCCCGCTTCCGCATCAGGCCGTCACCATCCTGCGCACCATCCAGCAAGACGCCCTCTACAGCCGCTACGTCTTCCCCAATACGCGCGACCGCGAACGCCCCATCAGCATCACCACCGTCAACCGCATCCTGGAAAAAATGGGCTATGCCGGCAAACTCTCCGGCCACAGCTTTCGCGGCACCGCCTCCACCATCCTGCACGAGCAAGGCTTCCGCAGCGAAGTCATCGAAAAACAACTGGCCCACAGCGACCGCAACAAAGTACGCGCCGCCTACAACCACGCCCAGTACCGGGAAGAACGCAAAGCCATGCTGCAACACTGGGCCGACTTTCTGGACGCCCAATGACAAACCGGCCCACCAATAAAAAACGCAGCCCGCAGGCTGCGTCATTACCAGCACATCAAACCAAGGCCTAACCCACATCCGCCCTGCCAGCTCCGCCCCGTGCTGCTGCATCAAGGTCAGGATCACCTGGCATAACATGGTGAATAGTGACTTGGATTGAAACAGCCTCTACTTCAACGGCAAATAGCTATAACCCTTTTGACGCGCCGGAATCGGCAGGCCGTCATCATCAACCAATAATTTCCCGACCAACACGTGATCATGCAAAGGGCGGCCAACAAACTCCCACCGGTCATCGCCATCAGAACGACGCGTACGGCTGGACATGGTTTTCCCCGCTTCAAACCATTTTTCAATTTCGTAAGCCACCACCACCACACCATCGACTATACCCAGTGCCGTCCGGTGTTCCAGCTGTTCGCGTTCCTTTGCACTGACGCCATGCCAGAACTGGCGCACACTGTCATAAACCTCCATGGCAGACAGCGTTGGAGAATAAGTATTCTGGATATAGAACAACATGCACGGTTCATTAATCTCACTTACCGCCACTGGATCAGCCGAAAATCGGTTCACCTCAGATGCAAGAATACGACCACGCTGGACACCATGACCACGTACCTCATTAGTCAGATTTTCCAGCCCAATCGCATCAATAATGGCGGCTTCCACCTCAAACGCCGTCTCCTCATCCTGCAAGCCATATCGTAAAACTTCGACCAAAGGACTCTGCCCAGTAGCACTGCGAATCTCCTCGATCCGCTGCGACTTTTTGGACTCAGCAGGCTTTGCTTTCAGGTGATCGAACGCACGATTATTGGCAGAAGCCTTGCCTACATAAAAAATTTCACGTGTACGTGGATCCGTTAATGCATACACATAGAAACCCAGTGCCTTGCGTGCCTGTGCTGTAAATACGGTTAACGCATCAACGCTCATAAAGCCTCCATGACTGGCAATTGCAACACAACCATTGGCCAACAAAAAAGGCGACCCACAAGGCCGCCTCATGACTACATTATTTTACAACAACAATAAATATGACATCAAACTACCCAACCTCCGCCCCCGCCAGCTCCGCCCCGTGCTGCTGCATCAAGGCCAGGATCACCGGCATCGCCGCGCCCAGTGCAGCGGCGGACGGAAAGCGCAGCGTCGCCAGGTAAGCCTCATCAGTCGATGCAGGCAGCGTGGCCACCCGGCTTGCCACCGTAGCAGGCAGACTGGCCGGCACAGCAACAGCCACCGGCGGCGGCCTGCCCTCCAGCAACTGCCGCACCGCCAGCCGCGCCGGGTCCGCAATCGACGGCGGCAGCATGGACAAATGCGCCTCCACCCCCTCCAGCGTCCAGATCGTCAGCTTGCGCCCACCGCGCCGGGTAAACACCCCGGTGCTGATGTTATCCAGGGTGAAGTTGCGCAGCGGCTCCCCGCTCAGGTTGAAAAACTCCACCCCCACCCGAAAGCGGCCCGGCCGCAACTGGCGATTGCTGTACAAGGTATCCCTGCTCACCGCCAACAGCCGTTCCAGCTGCTGATTGGTAAACACCACCGCCCCGTTGAAGCGCGCACACCCCGGTGGCAAGGCATCCGCCATCGGCAAGGCCGCTGCGCCAGCCAGCTGCAAGGCGCGCTGCTCGCAAGCGATAAAGTACAGCCGGGCCTGCCTGCCCTTGTCGTTGCGTTCCACCATCGCCAACTCCTTGGCCATGGACAGTGAGACCATGTAATCCTTGCGATTATGACCGCCCTGGATCTTGCTCGCCGAAATTGGCGAGCAAACAAAGTCCTTGTTTTCAATGAATTTATATTGGGCGACGCGATCCTTCAGCCAGTTGGAGAAGTCCTTCCCCACTTGCAGAAAAGCATGCAACTCCCGCGCATTCACCGCAGGCAGCAAGGCCTCACCAATCTGGAAATCCACCACCGGAATCAAGGCTTGCATGGTTATGCCCTCCCCGAAGCAGTCGACCCGTCCGGCAGCGCAGGCCAGGCGCAGCCCACCTCCTCTGCCTGCACATTGATACAGTTCTGGATGTCATCCGCCCGGCCCTGAATGGCGCGCAGCACGGTGCCGACGATATCGCGGTGCAAAGGCTCGGTTGCCTGATGCAGAAACACCTCGGCGCAACGCGCCATGGCGGCAATCTGGCCGAAGCCCTCCTGCGACAGGCAGTCCATCGCCTCGACGGCGTGGCGCAAGTCACGGATGGCAGGATGATCGGGGGAAATGGAAAGAGATTGAGCGGACATGATGTGCTCCCTTCGTTTTCTTTGAGATGTGCCCCATTTGAGAGGGCGGCCGGGAGCTCAAAACCGAACGAAGACGGCGGGCGTATTCCCCTTACGGGTCTTGTATTAGCCACACACCCGGCCATAGGCGGGAATTATCCTGCATACGCGGACAATACGAAACCACAGGGCGCACAGTTGCCGCCAACCTGACGCGGGCGGCAAACGCTTCGTTGGGTGTTTTGAGCACCTGCGGCAACTGTAGGTACTTGAGTGACAAGGGGAAACTGACCGATAGGCATGGCCTGCATTAGCTCTTCCGCGACTGACATCTGCCCAGCACTCATGATTTCGAACGCATCACACTGACAAAGCACTAACAAAACATTCCATTCAGATTTATGATATCTGGCATTGACTTCACTCATTCAAACGCCAAGTAGATATGAAGTGGAACATTTTCAAGAAGAACACTGGACTCAATGTAGAGCTGGAACCGCCTGCAATTGAGCTGGATGAGTTTGATCGGCCACTACGCGACCTTGGTGGAGATTGGGTGATTCTGGATTTTCCGGAAGACAAGAAGGTGCGGCTGTGTCACCAGCCAAGCTCTCGAATAGTTGTCTTGGGAAAAGATCACCTATTCAACTTTGTGACAAATTCCTTAAGAAGTACCAGTGAGCAGGAATTTGGCTTTCTGCGGCTTCATGTTCAAATTTATTTGAAAGGTGATCAGGTAGGCATTCGTCCAACCGTCCGACCGGGTGAGCGCCTGCCTCTTTCCAATCAACCACATCACCTCGTTCAATGGACACCTTACACTCCGATTGCTATTGCAAACCACGTTCCGCAAACGGCATCCCACATTAAAATTCAATATCGTCTGTGGTGTGATACACCTGGTATTCCACTGCTTATAAGACTGGCATCTGAAAATGGTGAGGGAATTATAGCCGAGCACTCGGGAGCATCTGGCACGATAGACTTGATGCTCACGAATCATGAAAATATTTACTTAAGCCTATCTCATCAATACGTAAATTATGAAATTTTAGCTCTTGGCTGGGCCGATAATTATTAAATTACTTTAAAACTCGTCATTAACAGTACAATGTAAAATCAACTCAGTCAACGAAATGATTTATTTAAAAGTTCAAAATTACTACTACCGTCAAAATATTTAAACACAGAAATTCATACGCAACCAACCTTAACATTCAGAATAATTTACCAACATGACCATGCCAAGTATAAATTTACAAAACATACAAATCGGGCTTGACCTCGCCACATCAGTATCAGTTTGCCTAGCCACACTTGGCTTTATTTATACAAACATTAAGGAAAACAAAAGCAGAATAGACAATACAAGGGAACAACAACGGCGGGAACACATATCAAAGATCATTCATGAATTTGTTAAGATCCTACGCGACGGAGCCAATTTAATAGATAAAGTCAATGATGAGCGCTCATCGAATACCATTACTGTTTCATGCAATGATCTGCTATCAATTTGCCAAAGAATGGTGTTATATATAAACATAGATGCTGACATAGCATTCAGCATATGGGCAACCAAACAAGAACAAGAACAACTACAAGAAATAAGAGAGATTGCAATAAACTACAGAAACGCACTCGTTGCCAGTATTAACGATGGGAGTCACGCCCCATCCTTTAATGATTTTCTAGATAAGATCAAAGGGTTAATTAAGGAATTTACAATATTTGCAATCAAAGACACATTTTATACAACAGAGGGGGGCACAGATAGGCACCCTTGATAAAATAAAAAGTATTGAAAATTTAATTTCAAAGCACCAAATAAACCTTAATTAATTGCACATTAATTTAAAATTAATGTGCAAATTTTAACAAATAACTAATAAGTTAGAGAAAAATGAACAAAATTGAAATAGAAAGACTAATATTATCTTTACTCTCAGAACCAAGATCCAGAAGAGAGATTGAAAATCTCCTTAATGATAACAATCCAGCCCACCCAGTCACTTCACATGCCATAAAAATTTTACTGAATAAGTTAAGAAATGAAGAAGCAATCCATTACGATATGACCATCAGGAAATGGATAGGCACACCACCACCAAATACCCCCTCCATTGGGAGTGATGAAAAATGGCACGACTTTGATAAAATCATAGCCATGCTAAGAATGGGGCAAGAATTCATAAGTGAAATTAAGCCAGAAGATATCCCAGAAAACAAAAGGGGCGACTTGCACGATCTGTTACCAGACTTAATAAAAATAAGCACCGAAAAATTTACCAGTCTAATAATAGATGTTGATTACAAAAAAAACAGCATTAGCAATTCATCAATTTACAAAAAGCTATCCACTGCAGGATTAACCGGCATAGAACTTAGCATAAAGTTTACCATTTTCGACACCCTATTTAAAAAAGCAAAAAGTATTGCAAACAGCTTCTGGCTACCGCAAGGATTACCATTTTACAAAGCACTTCTCATCTTCCTTGGAAGTCTGGCTGAAGTTTTTAATGCATCAGAAGCGCTTAAGGAAATTATTGAATTTACCAAACTAGGAGTTGAAGTGTAAAACATAAACTAACCAAGATAATTACAAATATTGCCAGATTGGCGATACGCCACTATTACCACCCTGGATTCGCATCGCTCAAAGCAAATCCAAGCCAACTAGTCTGGCGCAACCCTACATCGACGAATATAGATGGCCAAGAAGGAAAGCGCAGCCCTACATCGACGAATATAGATGGCCAAGAAGGAAAGCGCAGCCCACGCGTACAAGTGGGTCAGGCTGGCAGCATTCATGCTGCTGCATTACGGCAGTCACCTGCAGCACCCTGCAGAAACGGAAAAAGCCCAACACGATCATGTGATCGTATTGAGCTTTCCAGTGACTCTCCCAACCCGTCGAAAGAAGAAGGAGTCAAAACCCACCAGGTAAGGTGAGGTACAACATGAAGAGGCATTCAGCGCGCCAACGCTGTTTGCCTCTTTTTGTAACTCACATTCTAGTTTCATCCCCGCGCCCTGTAAACGCGCCCCGGCCACTCCGCGCCACACCAAAACATCTCAAATCCATCACCACAACCCCACACGCCCACCCCGCGCGGCTCTCCCGCTCACCACCACCCGCCACGCCACGTTGCACAGATCACACAACGCCACGCCCGCCCGCTCAGTAACACACCCTCACCCCACCCCGGTAGATCCACTCCATCAGACCCCAGGCCAACAACACCGCACCGCCGGCAATCACCCAATTGTTCACCCACCGCCCAAACAGCATCTTCACCACCAGCGCAATCACCAGCGCGATAACACTGGCAATGCCAAAGATGATCTTGCCTGTCGTGCTTGTCGTCTCCATTGCATCCCTCGAAGTAAGTGTCCTTCATCTGGCGCTACGCTGGCCTGCTGTCTGCGGAAGCTGCGATGGCAGGCCATTCCTGATGATATCGCGCATGTCATTAACACATCCGATTGGCATGTTTGCAACACAAACCACCCAACGACGGCCGCACTTCACGGCCCGGCGCGCGTGCCAGGCGGCCCCACTTGTAATCCATTTGCGTTATTGACCAATGGCAGGCAGGTGCATTTGAAAGGCACAGCGCGGAATGAAACCTGTTCGCATTAAATGACAAATCTTGCCAGGACGTTACGCGAATTTACTTAATACGTACGCATTTTTACCCATTTATAATATGCAGGAGATTAAATAAAACACTTACAAATCAAACAGGGAGTTTTCATGAAACTTGCAAGCTTGCTGGTCAGCGCAGCACTGTTGGCATCCCCGTTGGCACACGCCGATCTGATGCAAAGTACTAACAACCTGCTATCGCAGGATGTTAGTAGCTGGACTTTAACGCGAGCAGCCAATGGCTCGGGCACTGGGATAGATTCAAATGAAATGATTTTTGGTGGCGTCGACCCTCATTACTTTGATAGTTATAGCCAGACATTCAACACCGTAATTGGTGGCACTTATGCCCTGTCCTTTTCCGCCAACATCCATGGTAGTTACGGTAATAGCCTGCAAACTCTCATGAATGGAAGCAATATCGGTGGCCTGACCAATGGCTCTGGCGCATATAACGAAACATATAATTTCACAGCCAATACCACGAGCACCATCCTGACATTCGCAGGGTATAATATTCCATCATGGACTTCGGTTTCCAATATTGGCGTCAGCCAAGTCGCCGTTTCCCCCGTCCCGGAACCAGAAACCTACGCACTGATGGGCATGGGCCTGCTGGCTATTACGCTGAAGCTGCGTAAAAAGAAACAGGGCCAGTCTTCCACCGCGCTGTCGGTGTAAGGCCCTGCCCGGTCTTGTTGCCTGCGGGCGGCAGGGCCGGGTTGTTGTTCACCCCCCTCGCCTTGCCTCCCGCCCCGCCGTTTAGTCCACATGCCCCTTGGCCAGGGCGGCATTCCCCGCCACGTAACGCTTCCACGCCGCTATCCAGTCCGTGGCCATGGCCTGCTGCGCGGTGGCCAGCGGCAGGCTGCCGTCACATACCATGCGATACAGCACTACCTCCAGCTGGTCTTTCTTCGCAGCATTCCATTCGCTCTTGTGCGGCTGCGGCCACAGGTTTTGCGGGTCACGCGGCGCACCGCCGATGCTGAGGGCAATCAGGTGGTCTTCTTCGTAGTCTTTGGGGTTGGTGTCGGTGTAGCCATAGTCCTGGATCTGCGCCTTCTTCAGCTTGTTGGTGTAGCTGGCCGGCGGGCGGATGGTCTTGGTAAAGCCCTTCACACACATGGTTTGCTGGATGTTGTCCTGGGTGATGTCGGGGTTGATGGCACCAGGGGTCATGCTGCGGTCCGGCAAGTCCGCCGCGAAGCAGGTGGCGCTGGCCAGGGTGAGGATGAGTGCGAGGTGTTTCATTGAGATGGCGTGCTGTCGCGATTGAATTAACGGTTACTTGCGGCGCCCTTGCCACCAGAGAATCAGATCCGCCACCGCGGCGCAGATCATCGCGATACCAAACGCGACGTAGATGGCGGCATTGATGTTTTCCACGCTGGTATTGGCTGCCATCGCCATGGCGGTGTAGACCGCACACATCGCAGGATGATGATTATCATCACAGGGGCTGTATGGCCTTAAAAATGCAGCCCAGCCAACCCAGACAAATATCGGCCCAAGCGTCAGGCAAATCTGTAGTCTGCGCTGAATCGTTTCGGGGATGGAGTGGATGGCCTCACGCATGCGTTGCCAACGCGTGGGTGCCTTGTCTTTAATCATGCTGCGCTGCCCTGCTCGGTGACACGCCTGACAGAGCGGCGAAAGAGAATGGCAAACACCAGGCCAATCAGCAGCATGGACGGCGCTGCCAGCTGTTGGCCAAAAAATGCCAGCCCCGGGTTGTGCAGCATAAGCCCGACAAGTTTGAATAGCTGTAGTAACAGCCAGGGAACGAGCAGGAAGGAAAGCAAATAGGCAGCCAACCACTTTCGCTTGGTTTTCCAGGTGACTTTTCTGGAGAAAACAATGCTGATGGGGGCCCAAAAAAAGACGGCCAGATCAATCAACAAGATCAACATCCAGGCCATTACGGTTGCCATGATTTTCCTCAGTAATGCCATGCACGGATGCAGGCAGGGATAGGCGGATACGCGCTTAGCGAGTAGTTGGCACATGATAATACTTGTATGTCATCACTGCCATTATTATGAATTTGGCATCGTAAAATGTGCCATTACGCTGCTTGCCACCCTTCCCAGTCGGTCCCTGTACGCCGCAGCACGCTCAGCCATGGCCACAGCCTGATTCAAACCTGAAAGACCGAAACTCAATCCGCCCCATTCTCCCCCGGCATCAGCTCAATCCCCAGCGCATCGGCCACGTAGCGGTTGTTCTCGGCCGTGTCGGCAAAGGACCAGTCCTTATCCATCAACGAGCGGATATAAAACGCGTCGCTATAGCGAGACCAATACCAACAAGGCAGAAAGTACGCCAGCAAAGCCAGCAGAATGGAGCCGCCCAGTGCGCTGGCCAGCAGCATGCCCAGCATGGTGGGCAGGGACAGCTTCAGGAAGATCTGCGGCTGATTGCGCGTAATGGCCTCAACATGGCCTGCCAGCAGCGTGACCAGCGAGGGGCGGCTGTAACGGACTTTACGCAATTTGCCGTGGTCGGAAAAAAGAATATGCATGGTTGTTTTTAAATGATTGATTATTGAAAAGCGCGACAAACTTCAGCTCTGAAACCTGGCTGAGGACGTTATTTCAGCCAGCCGAAGCCGTGGTGTTTACACCGCCCCGCTGCGCATCCATCCGCCGCAGCACATCCGCCAGGTTTTTCACCGGCTCGTTGCCGGGGGTATTGGGCAGGCGGAAGGAGAGCAAACCGGCCTGGCGCACCGCGGCGTCGCGCTTTTTGTCTTGCTCCTCCTTGCCACGGTGGCTGCTGTCGTCCAGCTCGATCACCGCCACCACGCTCAGGTCCTGGCGGCACACCACAAAGTCCGCCACTTTCTGCCGCATGGTGCCGTACAGCGCATAATTCTGCTCTCCAGTGCCGCCCCTGGTGCTGAGAATCTGACTGAAACCCACCTGGGCCAGCACGATAAAGTCTGGCGACAGGTGCTCCACCAGCCGCCAGTAGCAGCCCTGCTCACGCTCGGACAACAAGGTTTTGTTTTTCAGGCAGAAGCGCGCATTACCGTAATCCACCGGCTTCTTGATCACCGGCCGGAACACCCTCTCCGGCTGCGCTGCTTGCGCGTGTTCCATGCGTGGTTCTTGCCAGCGCGCATTCTTTTTCCTGCGCCCTCGCCCGCCGCCTTGCTTCTTCGTCAGCATCAGTGACAGCACGCCAAAGCCCGCTATCAGGATCAACGGCCACTTGAGCGCCTGGAAAATAGGTGCCAGCAAGGAGCTTGGCGTAGGGATCACGGGCACCACCTGCGGTAGCTGTGGCGTGGGTTGAACGGCGGGCTGCGCTGGCTGCGATGAAAACGGCTGCACCGGCTGCGCTTGCTGCGGGCTTTGTGTGACAGGGGCCAGCATCGGCTGCACCTGCACTGGCGCAGTGGGCTGGGCCGACTGCACGGGCGCTGGCTGCCCGGCATTGGCCACGGTACAACCGGGGTAGTTGCTGTAGATCACCCGTCCGGTTTGCGGGTCGGTACAGGTGTACACTTGGGCAGATGCGGTTGCGCTGGCAAACAGCGCGGATAAGAGCAATAATTTACGCATTCAAACATCATATTGCGAAAGCTTACCGGCGGCCAGCGTGAAGTGCTTGGATGGGATGAGATTAATTGCACAGGCAAGCCACACAGCAACTAAACCCCACATGACCTGGCATTTATACATCGGCCTTTCCTTACTGCTTGCTTTGGCCATTTTCATAGCATCTTTCCAATACCGCATCTGGAAGATCAAGAAATATGGTGATTCTCGCTACCCATGGCACCTGCGCGGACTGATGAAGGAACAGCCAAGCCATGTTCATGAATTCAATATTGCAGACCTGCCGATTACCGTCTGCAAGCGGTCAAGGAGTCGTTCAGAAGACAAGCAGAAGCGTGATGGCTAACTGGCAGCATTGGGCAGACTTGCGAGAAATTAACTGTTTAGTGGTATTCGAGTAGGCGTTGGTAACACCTGCATGTTTCGGTCCCAAACATTTTGTGACCAGTAGGGACAACTGCGCGCAATGTTAAGTCCATTAACATTAGCAAACGGTCGGTCAGCGTCCCGCTTATTACCCATATCGAGGATGCAGCACTTACCTACCTCACTGCAGCACGCAAGACAGGCAACTTGATACATCCGTTATTGAAAATTCTGGCTACTGCAATTGATTATGAAATTTGGCACCACACTGTAAATAGACGATAGAGGGGCAGCATGGATCAAGGTCTCAAAGACAAGGCAATTGAATTATCTTCAGATGGCGAAAATGGGCTGAGAAAGGTAGTAGAGCTACTCTCTCCAATGGAATCGGCGCAAGGTGATATTGAACATTTATACCTCCTCGGCTATTGCCATTTCAATCTTGGCAATTGGGCGGCTGCAAAAAACTGCCTGTCCGCCGCATTCGAGATAAACAACAACGAACCAGACATATGCTACATGCTGGGACTGGCAATTGCCAATTGCGAGGACGGCGGGCATAAATCATGGGGAATTCGTCGGGACTTTTGCAAGGCCGCCCTGGAGCGCGCAATTGTTATTTACAGTGCCAACCTTTCAGATTGGTTCTACGCACAAAGCTGCCTTGAAATGCTTGCTACTGCAGCAACTTATGTCGGCCCGGATGAGGACGCCGAATATGCATACCGAAGTCTTGTGGCCATGCACCCAAAAAACCCGGACTATCTGCAAGCACTAGCCAAAATTACTGCAGAAGTTGATATTCATGAATCACTCAGCCTGCTTGACAGAATACCGGAATCACTAAGCAATCAGTCCATCAATGAAGACAAAGAGTTACTGTACTCTGTCATCAATACGCCGGATGAAAAGAAAAAGAAAAAGAAAAGTGCTGTATCACGATCAAAATACCCCACCACACGAGAAATGAGTGGGAACCTGCGCGAGGTAATAGCAAGAACTTTGGTGGCCGAGCTACCCAAAGAACAACTAATAGCGCAAGACAAAGGGATTTTTTGCATCGGCTCTTGCTTTGCCAGAGAAATTGCAACGCAACTCTCGCAACGAAACCTGAAAGCCATGTTTGTTGAAATGGCCGAACATATCAATTCCACCTATGCAAACAGGCATTTGCTAGACTGGGCCCTTGGAAGGTGCGAAGGCCAACCCAAGGACAGGATATCCCAACTGTGCGCTGACATGAACATCACGCCAGAATCCATTGTGAAATCAATCAGGGATAGCAACATTGTTATCTACACACTAGGTGTTGCACCCGTTTTTGTAGACAAGCAAAACAACAACCAGTTTGTCATGCCCACCAAAAGCACACTCTCCTCAAGCGTGCTTGCCGAACTCTACGACTTCAGAACAACCACAGTGGCAGAAAATGTGGAAAACCTGAAGTACATATTCGCTAGATTGAAAGAAATAAACCCGGACATCAAACTGGTCATTACCGTCAGCCCCGTACCATTGCGTACAACATTCGAATTCAAATCAGCAGTAATGGCAGACTCGCTATCCAAATCAACCCTTAGAGTGGCTGCACACGAATTTGTATCATCGCACAGCGACGTTCTGTATTGGCCCAGTTTTGAAATCGTACGGTGGATAGGTGGGCATGTTGGCCCTTATTTTGGCGGGGACGATGGTGCAAGCCTGCATGTTAATGACGAAGTTGTTAAAGCCATTACAGATTCGTTCATCGAACACTACAGTTGACGATAAAATGCAACCACAAAACACTCCCCTCCAACGTTGACCGAGTAGTACCGGCTCTACGGCTTTCCACTTAAAACAACCCTCCCCCTTCATCCGGCCGCCAGTTGGTCATCACCAGCTCGCGGCTGGTTTCCGGTTTGCCCTGGTTATTACCGGTGCTGTACTTGATATGCAGCCCTTCCATCCAGAAGCCGTCAAAGGCGGCGCGGATGTCGGGGTGGTCGTTGATGCTCACCATCACCCTGCCCTGGCAGCTGCGCATGGCGCTGGCCAGTTGTTGGTACTGGTGGAAGTCGAAGGCCACGCCGTAGCCTTCGGTTTGCCAGTACGGCGGATCTGCATAGAAGAAGGTGTGGGCGCGGTCGTAGCGCGCCAGGCAATCCTGCCAGCTCAGGTTCTCCACATTGGCCCCGGCCAGGCGCAGGTGGGCTGCGCTGAGGTTCTCCTCGATGCGGCACAGGTTGATCATGGGCGCGGTGGTGGCGGTGCCATAGGTCTGGCCCTGCACCTTGCCGCCGAAGGCGTGCTGCTGCAGGTAATAAAAGCGCGCGGCGCGCTGGATGTCGGTGAGGGTCTCCGGCCGGGTGAGCTGCTGCCACCTGAACACCTCGCGACTGCTGATGGCCCATTTGAACTGGCGGACAAACTCCTCCAGATGGTGCTGCACCACGCGGTACAGGTTCACCAGCTCGCCATTCACATCGTTCAGTACCTCGGTTCTGGCCGGTACCTGGCGCAGGAAATACAGCGCCGCGCCACCGCAAAACAACTCCACATAACACTCATGCGGCGGGAACAGCGGCAACAACCTGTCCGCCAGACGGCGCTTGCCGCCCAGCCAGGGAATGATGGGACTTGGGGCCATGCACGATCCTCCGTGGGCGTTCGCTGACGCTCGGATGGGAGGCTCGCGGCCTTCAGGTGATTGACGACCCGGCAACGCGGGCACTTGATGACAAGAGTGGAATACCACCCTTCGGCCAGTTTACGGCCACATTGGCCGCAACGGATCTCGGGATAAGACATCTGCAAGGTGTTCCTGGCAAAGGAAGCCGCTAGACTGGCCACACTTTCAGCTGAAGGTGGCAGCCTTGGGCTGGCTTGCAGGATAGCGCTGCGGGTCAGCTGTCCGGGTGGGTGTTGGAAGCACCCGCCCGGTCGCTGTTCTCATAAATGAACCGGCTAATTGTGGGATGGCCGTTCATATTCACTGACTACAGGACGCAATACATCTGGTAAATGCAGCGAAGGGGTAATTGTGGAAGCACTTCTATTACTGTTGATAGCCATTGTCATGGTGATGTTCTGGCAAAGACAGCAAGCCAGAAAGCAGCTAGCTGCCGAACGTGCTAAAACAACCACTACACTGGCAAACTGGGAGCAAGAGTGGCAACAACACTACCGAGCATTGGAAAATGCTCTGGAGCAAGCAAAGCTTAAGCATGAAGAACTAGAAAACCAGATTGCGGCACAACAAACGGAAATTAATTCTCTAGCCCGTTTCCAAGGTGTTCGGGATATTGACCATATGGCGCAGCAATTGCGCCAGTCCATGACAGAACTGGAAGCATCAACCAAGCAGGCCGTAGCAGAAACAAGACGAAAAGCAGAGTCTGATGCGCTAATCATTATACAGAACGCAACACAGGAAGCGGACACCATTCGCACGAATGCCAAAATTATTCTCAGGGATGCCAATATCGATGCACAGGATAAACGCCAAAAAATTGATGCCCAGCTAGCATTGGCAAGCCAGCAGGCCGAGCAAATCATTCGCGACGCAAATAACCGGGCAGAGCAAATTGCTGGTGATGCCTATATTGCGTTATCAAAAGCCAAGCAATTGGAAGACAGCATAACGGCGATGAAAAACGTCATTGAAGGCTACGGGGATCGTTATTTGAAACCAACCTACAGCCTGCTTGATGAACTGGCCGATTCCTATGGTTTTGATGAGGCGGGTCAGCAACTGAAGCAAGCTCGAGAACGCAGCAAACTGATGGTGGAACATAGTCGAGCTGCAACATGCGATTACGTCGAACGACAACGCAAATTAACTGCTATCCGATTTGTACTGGATGCATTCAATGGCAAGGTAGATTCCATCCTCTCACGCGCCAAAGTCGATAATTTTGGCATATTAGAGCAACAAATCAAAGATGCCTGCGCACTGGTCAACAATAATGGCAGTGCATTCCGGGGGGCTCGCATTACACCAGCGTATCTGGACGCCAGGTTGACTGAGTTAAAGTGGCTTACTGCGGTAAATGCACTTCGAGAACAGGATAAAGAAGAGCAAAGACGGATTCGTGAGCAAATACGCGAAGAAGAAAAAGCACGACGTGAAATAGAACGCGCATTAAAAGAGGCTGCAAAGGAGGAAGAAACCTTACACAGGGCCATGGAAAAAGCCCGTGCACAAGTTGCCAAAGCCACAGAAGCACAGCGGGCTGAGCTGCAGGCTAAACTTGCCGAACTAGAGGGTAAGTTGCAGGAAGCCGAGGCGCGCAATCAACGCGCCTTGTCTATGGCACAACAAACCAAGGCTGGCCATGTGTACGTGATTTCCAATATTGGTTCATTTGGCGAACATGTTTACAAGGTAGGTATGACACGACGACTCGAACCACTGGAACGGGTCAAAGAGCTGGGCGATGCCAGCGTGCCATTCCCGTTCGATGTCCATGCCATGATCTGGTGTGAGGATGCACCTGCACTGGAGTACGCCCTGCACAAGCGTTTTGCAGAGGCACAAGTCAATAAAGTAAACCCGCGCAAGGAATTCTTTCGTCTACCGCTCCAGGAGCTACGCCAGGTGGTTGCAGAACACGATATCGATGCTGCTTGGACCATGACTGCCAAGGCAGCGGAGTATCGGGAAAGTCTGGCCATTGAACAGGAACTGAAAGAAAACCCGGCAACTGTTGCCGATTGGTTACAGCATCAAGAGCGAGAGCATAGGGATGTAGCTTTAGATGTAGAGGATTAAGTGTCATTGAACTTTTACGCCTCACCAAGGCGCTACGTTTTCAGCGCCATTGCTGGCCACCCCTTCGGTCAGTATTCACCTTGCATCGTCGTCGCTAGAGTTTGCCGCAGGTGCTGAACACACCTACATCAGCGGTAAACCGCGCCCGAAAGCAACGCGGCCTTTGCACATCCATAGCTTTCGCATTGTCCTGTTCTACTGGACAATGCCCGTCTATGGCCGGGTGTCTACAGCTATACAAGACTCGCAAGGGAAAGTCTGTGGGCCGTTCTGATGTCGGTGTTCAAGCGCCTGGCCGCCCCTCTTGAACAAGGGGCCCTCGTGAACAATACGTCAGGAGGCCATCATGGCTGCTCAATCCGTAACTCCTCCCATCTCCCCCGACCACCCCGCCATTCGTGACCTGCGCCATGCGGTCGAGCTGATGGATTGCCTGTCGCAGGAAGGCTTCGGCCAGATTGCCGCCATTGCCCGTTGTGCCGAGGTGTATATCGGCCATGCCACCGACCCCTTGCGCCAGGACATTCTGGCGACGGTGCTGCGCGCCATTCAGGGCCGGGCCGATGACATCCAGAACAGCATCAACCTGCAGGCGGAGGATGTGGGGTGCAGTTGGCCCACTGCGCCAGCCGATACCGTTCCGATGAAGGGGGTGTAACCATGCAGGCCCTGATTCCGGTTGTGGACTTCCAGATTGGCGATGCGACTGTTCCGGCGGTGAATGCACGTGAGCTGCATGTATTTCTTGGCGTGGGAAAGATGTTCGCCCACTGGATCAAGGAACGGATCGATAAGTATGGTTTCGTCGAGAAACGTGACTTTGAGGTTTTTGTCGAAACGGGCAATAACCCCCTCGGAGGCCGTCCCAGCAAGGATTTCATGATTTCGCTGGCCATGGCCAAGGAGCTGGCGATGGTGGAGCGCAACGACAAGGGCAAGCAGGCGCGGCTGTACTTTATCGCTTGCGAGCAGCGTGCCTTGCAGCTGGCCGGTCAGGCGGCCTTGCCGGCTGGCGATGCCATTCCGCCGGGCTGCCCGCGCTTCAATGGCGTGCCGGTGCTGACCAATCAGCAATTGCAGGCCTTGTTACAGGTAAGCCGCCACACGGTGCGTAGTAACCGCGTGCTGCGGCCGGGGCGGTTCAAGGTGGGGGTGCATTTCTTCAACCTGAGTGGCGAGCCGCTGCGCAACTTCACCCTGGACAATATCAACAACGGGGTATTCACCCGGCGCGGCGGGCGGCGGCTGACGATATGGAGCCTGGCCGGGGTGGAGGCGCATTTGCAGATGCTGCCGCCGTCGACGGCGGAACCAGCCCGGCAGCGGCTGCAACGCTTTCTGGCTGGTGAGGCGGAGCTGCTGGCCGACTGCGACAGCCCCGCCCTGCCTGCGCTGCCTGTGTTAGCCGAGCAGCCTGGCCAGCCAGTGCCCGATACGCCCGACACCCTGCCCACGCCCAGCACCGCGCCATGTCACGCGACGCTGTGCTTTCCATCGGCAACGGCTTTCGGACTGGCGATGCCGGACATCCTCAGCCTGATGCAGCGGCATGGGGCGCAACTGGCGGAGGTGGTGACGGAGGGGTGATGGGATGGGGCCGGGTGGGAGACTGCCCGGTTTGCCAGTTCTGATTGCTTTGGACAACTACGGCACGCCGTATAATATTGCCATGTACACTGTGATAGAAACACCCGTTTTCCGTCGCCTGGTCGATGAGATCTGGTCAGCTGACGAGCGGCAAGAGTTTGTCGTGTGGCTGGCCAATAATGCCCTGGCTGGCGATGTGATACCCGGTCCCGGCGGCTTGCGCAAAATCCGCTGGAGCCGTACCGGCATGGGTAAGCGTGGAGGTGTGCGGGTGATTTATTACAACTTGCTGGACGAAGGCACCATCACCCTGCTGATGGTGTACACCAAGGCCAAATTCGACAATTTGCCACCCGCCTTTCTCAGGCAACTTCGGGATGAGCTGGACAATGGATAAAGAACTGGAGCAGTTTCAGGCGGACTTGTTGCAGTCGGTGCGGGAAATGAAGGCCGGACAGGCTGCGCGGGTCACGCAGGTGGAAGTGTCCGCCGTGGCCAGCACCCGCGCCCGGGTAGGCATGTCGCAAGCAGACTTTGCCCAGCTGCTGGGTGTGAGCCCGCGCACGGTGCAGGATTGGGAGCAAGGCCGCCGCCACCCTACCGGCGCAGCCAAAACCTTGCTGAAGATTGCCGATGCCCACCCGGAGGTATTGCGGGAGTTGCAGGCGGAGTAAATCAGGCTGGTCCAGGACTGGGGGAAGGCGCTGCCCATGCAGCGCTTTTTTGCGCCCGGAGGGTATGAACCAGGGGCAGAATACAGGTTTGCGATGCAGCCATAGCAGCAGTGCTTGCCCCAGCAGTATTTGAAAAAAAATGATAAATTAGTAGCACAATGAAATAATCAGGCTAACAGCATGCAGGTGGATATCAAATACACCGAGTCAATGACCACATTGGCCATCTTTTTTGTGTTCTCAACCGCCTTGACCTTGCTGCTGAACCGCAGAAAATCCAGCCGATCCCACCAGCTTGCCAGCCTGGCACATGGCGCCATGTTACTTGGCGCATGGCCTATCTACCTGCGTGACCAGTTACCCGAGCAGTGGGTGTTTATTCTGTGTAACCTGGCTTTTCAGGCCAGCTTGTTCTCCAGCTGGCTCAGCATGATGTACTTCCATCAGCTTCAACATAGCCATCGCTACTTGCGTTACCTGGCATGGGGAGTATGGCTGGCTGGCTTCGCGGTGATGATGTTTTACCCGCAAATTCTCTTCCAGTACCGTTTTCGCATGCTGGTGGCCCTGCCGCTATACCTGTTTCTCTTCGGCATGATGGCATGGATAAGTCGGCGCATACACAGCGACCACCGGCCCTTGTCGCAGAGCATTTGTCTTTACCTCGGCCTGATTGGCTTTACCGTTACCCTGCTGCGCCTGATCAATGCGCTGCATATTCACACCCCTTTTCCCGCCGCACAGGACATTTCGCTGCAATCCATACTGATGACGGTAATGGCGATCTGTATGTTCAGCCTTGCCTTGGCCTTGGTGTTTTGGCAGTACGAAAACGGCGCACAGCAGCTGCAGCGACTGGCGGACCTGGACGGGCTCACCGGCGTACCCAACCGGCGCAGCTTTGTGGAACTGGCCAGCAAGCTGTTGCAACGGCAGCCGGTTTACAGCTTGCTGGTGATCGACATCGACCATTTCAAGCAGGTGAATGACCAGCATGGCCACCTGGCGGGGGATCAGGTGTTGCGCCAACTGGGCGAGCAGCTGCGCTTGCTGGCGCGTCAGGATGACTTGCTGTGCCGCTATGGCGGCGAGGAGTTTTGCCTGTTGCTACCGGAAACCAGGGCTGCGCAAGCACTGGCACTGGCCGAGCGTTTGCGGTTGCAGGTGAGCCAGCAGATATTCTACGCCGGCAATGACTTGCAGCTGGCCATCACCCTGAGTATTGGCGTGAGCAGCAGCCCGCGTGCGCAGCAGCCGCTGGCGCTGGATGCCATGTTTGCACTGGCAGACGAGGCGCTTTACCTTGCCAAGCGGCAGGGGCGCAATCAGGTGGTGGCTGCAGCGGAGCCTGTGCTGGAACCGGTTTTGGTGCCGAGTAATCTTCACCGCTGAGGGTATTTTCCAGCCATAAGCTGCCCCAGGCGCTGCCCATGCAGCGCCATTTTCATTCCCGCCGCCCTGCCTGCACCAGCCCCGCCCTTTCCACCACACATTGCCCGTACTGTGCTGCCAGTTGCAGGTAGCGCTGGGCGAGGTCGTCCCAGCTGCGGCTGTCGGGCGGGTCAATGGTCGGCAGCGGGCGGCTGAGGCTGGGCGGTGGTGATGGTGTGGTTGATGATGGCGATGGCGGTTTGAAGTTGCTGCAGGCGGCCAGCATCGAGATGACAATCAGCAGGCAGTGGCATGGTTTGGGCATGGCGGCGGTAGTCCTGTTGCTGGCGGGCACTGGTGCTGGCCAGTCGGGTGGTGTGTTGTTGCACCCGGTCGGCGATGGTGGCCAGGCGTTGGGTTTGGGCGGCATAGTCGGCCAAGGCCTGCCGGGCTTGTTGCAGTTGCCGGTTGTTGGCCTGGTTGGCGAGCTGGTCGCCCTTGCTGTGCCAGCCGTGCCACCAGCTGGCGGCCAGCAGGGCTACGCCCAGCACTGTGAGCGGTAGTGGTTTCATGCTTGCAGACCCGGCAGGTAGACGGTGTGGCCATCGCGCTTGATGGCGGTGAGCAGCTGACTGCGGCCGTGGGCGGGTGGCAGGCGGAAGCCGATATGCACCCAGCCGCCGCTGTGCGGGAATTCGCAGATGAGCTGGTCGAAGGCGATCTGCCCGACGGTGCGGGCGGCTTCGATGGCCTGACAGATGGCCAGCGGCTTGCCGAACCTGGGCGCGACAAAGTCGCAAGCCAGGCCGTGGCGGTGGGCGCTGGTGGGCGAGCCGCCGACGGCTTTGTTGACCTGTTCGCTGCGGTAGCAGGACAGCACGGTGATGGGCACATCGCCCAGCAGGCTGCGGATTTGTTCCATGCGCTGGGCGGTGTGGCGGATGTGCTCGATCTCGGCCGGTGTCGGCAGGTTGGCCAGGCCCTGACGGGCGGCGGTGGCGCTGTAGGTGAGCTCGCGCAGGGTGAAGTGCGGGGTGAGTTGCATGGTGGACTCCGGACGTAAAAAAGCCCACTCGGGGCGGGCTGGGGCTGACCTGCTGGACAGCTGTGGACGATGGCTGTTTTTCTTAAAGTCTAGTACCATTTTTTGGTACTATAATCATGAAGCGACAGCATCAGGAAACGCTACGGCTGATTTTCAGCCGCCCCGTCAGCGGCAATATCCGCTGGAAAGAGATTGAGGCCCTGCTGCTGGCATTGGGGGCGGAGATTGAAGAACGTGCCGGATCCCGGATTGGCGTGACGCTGTTTGGGGTGGTGCGGGTGTTTCACCGCCCTCACCCGTCCCCCAGCACTGACAAGGGTGCTGTAGCGGCGGTGCGGCAGTGGCTGGAAGAGAATGGAGTAAAACCATGATTAATACCTTGATGATTGATGGTCACAAAGCCATCGTGGTGTACGACCCGGAGATTGATATGTTCCGTGGTGAGTTTGTCGGACTGAACGGCGGTGCAGATTTTTACGCCAGCGATGTCGCTGGCCTGAAAACCGAAGGCCACACCTCGCTGCAGGTGTATCTGGACCTGTGCCGCGAAAAGGGCATTGCGCCGTACAAACACTATTCCGGCAGGTTCAATGTCCGCATTCCACCAGACCTGCACGCCACCGCGGTGGAAGCTGCAGCGGCCAGTCAGAAGAGCTTGAACCAGTGGATTGCCGAGGCGATAGAGGGGCATGCGTCTGCTGCTTGATGCTGTCACTCAATCCAGGAGAAATGCCCATGCGCTACCCAGCCAAGTTTGAAGCTGCCCCGGAGGGCGGTTTTGTGGTGACGTTTCGTGACATCCCGGAGGTGATTACCCAGGGGGACACGCAGGCCGAGGCCGAAGGCATGGCAGCCGATGCCTTGCTGACAGCGATGGACTTTTATTTTGAGGACCACCGCTGCGTGCCATTGCCCTCACCTGCCCAGCCCGGCGAGGTGTTGATTGACCTGCCGCCCAGTGTTTCCGCCAAGGTATTGCTGCTGAATGAGCTGGTGGATATTGCCACTGATAAAAGCTGACCTTTCTATCTGACTTCATGCATTGAGTATCGTATACTATGTCTATACGCTATACGGCATGATCAAGTCATTCAAACACAAGGGGCTGGAAGCCTTTTATCTCAACGGTAGCAAGGCTGGCATTCGCCCAGACCATGCCGGCAAGTTGCGACTGGTGTTATCCCGGCTGGATGTAGCGCTATTACCGCAGGACATGAATGTGCCCAGTTGGCGGTTGCACCCCTTGAAAGGTGATCTTGCCGGTCACTGGTCTATCACCATCAATGGCAACTGGCGGCTTACCTTCCGCTTTTTGCCAGATGGCCATGTCGAACTGGTTGACTACCAGGATTATCACTGAGGAAATGGCATGAAGCGCATGCACAACCCTGCGCACCCCGGCGCAGTACTGAAAGAATGGCTGGAGGGCGTCAGCATTACCACAGCGGCCAGTCAGCTGGGTATTACCCGCGCCCATTTGTCGCGCATCCTGAACGGCCATGCCGGTATCAGTGCGGATATGGCACTGCGGCTGGCCGACTACCTGGGCAGCACCCCGGAAAGCTGGCTGGAAATGCAGATGAATTTCGACCTGTGGCAGGCCAGCCAGCAACCGCGCCCACAGGTGCCACGGCTGGTCATTACTGATCCGGCCTGACCCCGAACGGCTTGAGCAGCCGACTGACATTGCCGCGCATGGCCACTACGCCGGCGCACAGTGCGCTGTTGAGCACGAATTCCGCCAGGTCGATCTCGGCATAGCTGCCGGTAAACACGCGGATGACCACGCCGCCGGAGGCGACGATCATCACGTAGGACAGGATGGACGCCCAGCGGCGGTAGCGTGCGCCGTCGCGCTGGTAGTTGATCAGGCTGAAACACAGGATGGCGCAGACGGCGGCATGGGCCAGCGCCAGCAGGCTGATGTGTGGGGTCATGGCTTGCCCTTTCCCAGCAGGTGGTCCAGTTCGGTGCGGCTGATGGCGGCGCGCAGCAGTTTTACCGCCAGTGCGGCGGCCAGCATGCCGCCCAGTGCGGTGGGGACTTCCACCCCATCCGGCAGGATGCGGTCCACCAGGCTGGCGACAAAGCCTGCCAGCAGCACACCGCAGATGACGGAGATGATGAGGTAGAGCCAGCGCACCCAGCGCGGGTCCTGGCTGCAGCGTTCGGACAGTACGAATACGGCGGCACCGGCGAAGGCGCCGAACAGCACCCCGGCGTCGATACCGGCCACGGTGCCGACACCGGCCAGCGCCACCAGCGCCAGGCCTCCGTTTGGTTCGGTCATGTTGATTTCCTTGCTTCCTGCCGGATGGCGGGGTTTCAGAAGTGTTGGCGGTGGTCGCTGAACAGGCGTATGCCGGTGTCGTCCCCCACCCAGAACGGGCTGGCAATCAGGCTGGCGCAGCACGAGCCGCTGTATTGGCCCGTGTTCCAGCTGCCCCCCAGTACCATGGCGCGCAGGCTGGGTTCAAAACCGAACTGGGCGTAGATGCCACCACGACCGCCATTCTGCGGATTGTTATAGAGGTTCCAGCGCCAGTCCCATTGACCCGCTCGCGGGTCGGTCAGCAGTTCTTGCCCCCATACCCACAGATGGCCGGTGGTTTGCTCCAGCCCCCAGCGCGAGGTGTAACCTGTCACCCGGTTGCTGATAAGTGCGTAAAAAACGCCGGAGGATTGTCGTTCGGTGACGCCAAAGGCGGCTGCGGCAAATTCGTGCATGGTGGGCAGCCGTTTGCGCAGGCTGAGGGCGATGGCCTGGGCCTCGTACCAGCCGGTGGAGTAGACCCGATCATCCTCGATAACCCAGCTTTGCATGGCCGGGCGCGGTGGTTTGTTCTGACCACCGGCCAGGTTAACCCTTGCCCGGCTGCTGCCTTGCGTGTAGTCCTGTGCGCACAGGTAGATGTCGGCCCAGAAAGCCCCGCCCACGCACACCATGCCGCGCGGGTCGCTGACGGGGCGGTAGAACAGGTCCCACAGGCTCCACTGGTTGAACCCGGCAATGGCATCCACATCGGCTTGTGTCCAGTAAATTCCATCAAATCCACCAGCACGGGCGGTGGTTCCGGGTAATGTCAGGCCGATGTGCGCGCCACCAATCAAGCGCCACTGCCCGGCGGGCAGTTCCGGCAGGCCATCGAAACGGGCGGAGGCTTGCACGCTGCCATCGGCACAGGCGTAAAACGCCAGGTCGCTGCCGGGCTTCAGCTCGGCAGGCATTTGCACCGGGGTGTCCTGTTTGAATTCCACCAGTGTGCTGCCCACCATCACTGCCGTGCCCGCCAGCAGGCTGATGCCATGCGGGCCGGTTTTGCGCCAGCAGTGGATGGTGTAGTCCTGCTTGGCGAAGCCACCGGGCAGCAGGTTGAGCGGGCCGGGCGGGCCGATGGGTCCAACCGGGCCAACCTCCCCTTGCGGGCCGCGCTCGCCCGGTTCGCCACGTGGCCCCGGTATGCCCTGCTCCCCCTGCGGACCCCGTTCGCCTTGCGGGCCGGTGTCGCCCCTTGGGCCTGGCGCGCCCATTTGGCCTTGCGGACCGACAGGCCCCATCAGCCCGGGCAGGCCTTGCTCGCCGCGCGGGCCTTGCGGGCCCGTATTGCCAGTTTCACCCTGCAGGCCACGCGGCCCGGCCGGGCCGGTTTCACCCGCAGGCCCTTGCGGGCCCGGTGGGCCGGGGATGCCTTCAACACAAAACAGTTCGTCCAGCATGATTCAGTTCTCCACATAAAGGGTGCACAGCGTATGGCTACGCTGCTGGCCATTTGGCCAGCGTAGTTGCAAGCGGCATTGCAAGCTGCCCAGCGGCCACAGCCGGGTCATGTCCGGAGTGACCGTGAGCTGGACAGAAGCTGCTGCAGGATCTGGCGCAATATCCACCTCGGTAAGCAGCGGCCCGCCCCCACGGCGCATAAACAGGACCGCCAACTGCACACCGTCCAGCGGCAAGGGCTGACGAAACTGGAGGTATGCACCTGCACGGTAGTCCGGCAGTGGCATGGCACTATCCAGTTGCAGGTGGTCGGCATCCACGGCGGTGACGCCCTGCCAGTCGTCCGGCCCAGGCTGACTGTGCCGGCTGGCCACACCGGGCCAGTTGAGTCCTTGAATGGCAATGCGCCAGCGCGGCGGCAGCCCATGGCCGGGGACGAGCAGGACGGTACGCCCGGTGTTGTCTTGTTGCAGTTGCCGGATGGGCAGACTGTGCAGCCGGCCCGCCTCCAGCCGCAGGGTACGTTGCCAGCCGTCGCCACGGCTGAGGGTGATCATGCTGCGTCTCCGGAAAGCGAAACCCCCGCACTGGGCGGGGGCTTGGGGTAATCGGCTTTGACTTGCTGTATCTGTTGCAGCATGGCAGCGGTATCGGGAGGCAGGACAGGCAGCAGCTCCAGTACTTTCCAGATGGCGTCCAGCTGGTCGCCCATGTCCGGGTAGGCAGCGGCTCGCCGGCCGTCGTAAGGGTCAAGATGGGTCAGTTTCATTGTTGTCCGGTTCTGAAATGGTGATTTCCAGCGCAACTTCCTGCCATGGCCAGGCAGACAGTACCACCTGATACTGGCCGGGCTGCGGAAAGTCCAGCTCCACCTGGCCGCCGGTCACTGCGTAGGGCTGATTGTTGATGGTGACGGTGCACGGGTCTGGCAGGCCGGACAACTGCTGGCCATGCCGCTGCAACACCATGCGTGGGCGCTCGCGCACCATGCCGTCGCTGACGTAGTGGGTGTCCGGCGTGACACCGACCGGGTCGTAGACATAGGCCGGATCGATGCGATACAGAAAGGTATACGGTGACAGGCTACCGTATTCGATGATGCGGCCGGTGTCGTCCGCCTTGCAGTAAGGGACAGGAATCATCGCATCACTCCCAGAATATAAAAACGATTTTCAGACGCATCTCTCACCCCGCCTCTCCAGGAAAAGGTATGCCATCCACTGGTGACATAAAGACAGACACTTCCGATGGCTGGCTGCCAATTGGTGCAGCTCCAGCGGGCAGCGCCATCCAGGAGCAGACTGGACGCGAGATGGGATGATTTGTCTGTCATGTAGTTAAAGTTATCACCGGTAAATGCCAGGTATACGCTGGCCGGAAACGGTGTATGGAAGCTGATGGCCCTGGAACCGGAATTGCTTTGCAGCCAACTGATTCCACCATCGGTGATCTTGAGTGTTCCGACCGTGAGATCCTTGATAAAGCTGCCATCCAGCCCGCCACTGTCCAGAATGACCTTGCCGTTCTGGTCCCGCACCACCAGGCCGCGGCTGTCGATTTGCCCGGCGGAGAGCTGACCCTTGATGAAGGCGGCACCCATGCCGTTCATGTCCACTACGACATTGCCAGCCGCATCCTTGATGGTGAGGCCGCGGGTGTTGATCTGGGCGGCTTCGACAGATTCCGATGCCAGCACCCGTTTGCCCACCAGCGAGCCATCGGTAATCACAGCGCCGGCAATACCGACAGCGGGCTGGCCGTTGATCTGGCCGACGGTAAACACCTGCTTGCTACCACTACCATCCGGCAACGAAACGGCAAAACGGTCGGCCAGCACGTCCAGCGCGGTACCGTTTTTGTCGGCACGCAGGCCGATACCGGCCACCTTGCCACCCGCTGTCACCTTGATGGTTTTTTCAGCCAGCACGCCATCTACAGCATGGCTGAGGTCCTGGACAATGGCAGTCTGGCCACTGAGCGTGCTTTGTACTTGCTCCACCTTGCGCACACTGGCGCTGACATCGTTGCTGACGCTGTCTACCCGCTGTGTAAGTGCCGCAACAGCCTTTGCCGCAGGGCCGATGGACTCGATGGGCTGGCGCAAGCTGTCGGCCAGCGCAGCACCGGTAATGCTGCCTTCCAGCTGTTCCAGCAGCGGGGCCGGGTCCTTGATTGACGCGGCACTGGCCCGGGCACTGCCCGACCAGTTGCCCCAGCTGTCCTGTACGCGCAGCCAATACCAGTACTTCACGCCCAGACCGACACCCAGATGGGTAAAACTGTTCGTCGGCCAGGCCAGTTGCGCCAGCAAGGGCGGGTTCGGGTCGTCGCTGCGCGTGCTGTAGCGCAACTCCACCGTGGCAAGGTCCGGCACGCCGGGTGGAAAACGCCAGCCCAGCTCCACCAGCATGGCTCCGCCGCTGGCGCTAAGTTGTGGCGTGGGCGGTTTGGCGCTTGGCCCTTTTACCTTGATGCTGGCCAGCACCGGAACGCTGCGCAGGCCGGTAAGCGAGACGGCAACCACCCGTACCTGCCAGCTACCGATGGCCAAGCCTTCCAGCTCGGCATGGTTGGCGCTTTGCTCGGCTTGCTCCACCCAGTCACCGCCCTCCTGACGACAGGCGACAACATAGCCACGCAAGTAAGGATGCGAAAGTGCAGCCCAGTCCACCTCCAGCCGTAATGCACGGCGCTGGTCGCCGGTGGTATAGACGGTTTCGCGCAGGCTGACCGACCCGACCGGTGGCAATTGCAAGGCATCCGGCTGCTGACTGACCGGCGACGGGGACAGATACAGCCCCTGCTCGATGGCCTGCCATTTTTCGGCAAAATGCTGGATGCCGCTGATTTCGTACACCCCCGGCTCGCGTTCGCGATGGCTGACGCAGCGCCACAGCGTGGGTTGCAGATTGCTGGCCAGCAGCGTCCAGGTAGTACCGGTCAGCGGCGTGGTCGGGAATGCAGCCACCAGGTTTAGCTGGTCGGTTTGACCGGCTGCATTGCCCACGGCACGGCGCGCCAGTGTGCCATCCGGCAGCGGGCATTCCAGGCTGTAGCGCACACCGGGTTCCAGCAATACCGGCGCATCCAGTGTGACGGCCCGGCCATCCACCGCCAGTAAACGCCCACCCATGCGGCGGCCGGCGACGACCGGGTCGGCAATGGTGAAGGTTTCGCCCAGTAGCAGGTCGCTGCCGTACAGCCCGGCCACGAAGCTGACCGTTTCGGTTTCGTTCTGCGCGGTTTCCAGCAGATAACGTCCGTATTGCTGGGCCTGGGCGCGGCTGGTACAGCCCATGGCCACCACTTTGGCCGGTTGATAGCCATAGCGTGACAAGCCGGCCGGGTGCTCGACATATTCGGTACCGCGCTTCCAGCCATCGTCCGGGTCGACAAAGGACACACTGGCCACGGTGTAGCGTTCATCCAGTGCCGTGCTGCTATAGGTAAAACGGCCCTCTTCCACATTGGCCGGGACAAACTGCTTGGCCGGGGTGGCTTCCGGCATGTCGGCCATCACCCGCACACCACCCGCGTACGGAATGACGCGGCCACAGAATACCGAGGCGATGTCCTGCAATACCTTCCAGCCGTCGGCGCTGTCGGTCTGGTAATGGTGCATTTCAAAGCGACGGCGTTGGCCGCCCTGCCCGTCGCTCACCAGTTGGTCGCACCACTGGGCGATGCGGTACAGATCCCACTTCCATGCCCCTTCTGCCGGCAGGTTGAGGTTGTAACGCGGGTCGGTCCCGATTGTGTACAGCCACCAGGCCGGATTGCTGCTGTGTGCCGGTTTGAAGCGGCCATCCCAGGCCCCATCGTAAACACCGGTGACCGGGTGATAATTGGACGGGACTTGCAGGATGGCCAGCTGCCAGTCACTGGTGATTTCCGGCAAGCGGTTGAACTGGCGTGCATCAAAGGCCAGCGCCAGCATGGCGTAGTTGGGATAGCGCAGTTGCAGTTCCTGGATGGTGGTAAAACTGTCCCAACCGGTGGCATTCACCAGGTTCTGCGTGATGCTGTCCGGCGTGAGACGGCGCACCCGCAGCTGCCACGGCCCTTTGCCAGCCAGGGGAACGCGCACGGCACGCTGGTATTTGCCACGGCATTTTCCCTGGATGACGATTTGCTTTTGCTCTGCCCAGATGCCATCAGCCGGTTTCAGGTCCACCGCCATTTCCACCCGCGCCGGGTTGGTGTCGTTGCTGTTGGCATCCACCTGAAACAGGCCGGATACCGAGACCGTGACCCGCACCGCATTGGCTTCCAGATTGTCGATATGGCGCACCAGCCCGGCCCCGGCCTTGATTTCCACACCAACAGCGGTTTCGGTTTCCACCTCGCTAAAGCCGCTGAACGGCAGCTGGGTAGGCGTGCCAGTGCGCCATTCTGCCTGCACCCGTTCAAAGTTGCGGCTGCCGTCGGCGTTCTCGATGGGCGTGCCATCCAGATAGATGGATTTGAGGCCATTTACCGGCCCACCGGTTTCGCCCAGCGCCACCAACAGCATCAGCCGCGCAGTAGCAACCGATTGCAGGCTGTCCGGTGCTTCCACCGGGCGACGGCTGGAAGGCTGCCCCCCGCCACCACCTGCACCTTGGATTCGCTGCATTACAAATCCTCCACAGCAATACCGGCGGACACGATGATGCCGCCCACCCGATGCACGCCGACACCAACCGGCGCAGCCATGCCCTGTGCACTGCTGTTGGCCGCGCCATTGAACAGATAGCTTTGCTTGCCGGCATCCCGTTCCATCTGGCCAGCATCGGCTTTGGGTACCGGGGTGAGCAGCATCATGGCTCCGGACGCCATCATGCCGACACCAGCCATCATCACGGCCTGGCCGCCCCAGGCATACATCAGCGCCCCCACCACGATCAGCACACCGCCCAGAATCTTGTTATTGCCACCAGCCCCGGCCAGCACCGGCATGATGAGGATGTCGCCTTGTGACACCAGCAACAGCTCTTGCTCGGACACATCGCGGCGGGCAACGGTGACGCGAAACTGCATGCCCGCCGCGTCCAGCTGGCGGATGGCCTGACGGAAGCCCGGATACAGGGCATCGAGGGCGACGATGGCTTCGGCCGCCGTTTGTACTGCCAGCTGATGGCGCAGGCCAAAGCGCTGGCCAAGCAAGCCACCCAGACGGATGGTGCGTAAGGTATTCATATCTGATGCCTCCAGTGGCTGACGGTGCAGCGTTGCCAGTAGCTGCCGTACAGGTGGATTTCGGATGCACGGTCCTTGAGGTGATGCAGGATCAGGCCATCCCCCAGCCACAAGGCCAGGTGATTGGCCACGCTGGCGCCGATTTGCAGCATCAGCACATCGCCCGACTCCAGTGGATCGTCCAGCGGTTCAAAGCCATTGGCTGCCGCATGCTGGGCAAACAGGGGCTGACCTTGTTCCCACCAGCCTTCTGTTTCCAGCGGGCGCGACAGCAACACGCCCCGTTCGCGGCGCATCCAGTCGCGGATCAGCTCCCAGCAATCGAACACGCCATAACAGTACGGCCGCCCGACATAGGGGGCTTGCCAGCCGCAAGGCGCCAGATACCGGTAATCACCCAGCGCCGGGCTGACGATGTGCCAGGGCAAGGCGGTACGCTCGCACATGGCACGGTCGATCAGGCTGGGCTCAGCCGTGCCATCCGGATGGCTGTGCCACACCCCCATCACCTGGCCCAGCTGCTCGGCAGCCGCTTGGTCAAGCGGGTCAATCTCGAAATGACAGGCCGGATTACCAGCCACATTGGCGCAGGGATAAACCCGGCCATCGTCCAGCAGCAGGCCGCAGGCCTCGTGCGGACTGGCCTTGGCGGCCAGGGCCAGCATCTGGCTGATCTGGGCATCGGTAGCGTGCATGATGGCTCCATGAAAAAAGCCACTCCGGGGAGTGGCTTGGGTATGAAATCAGTTTAGCTAGTGCAAGGTTCTGACTTCTTCCGCGAGTTTTGCCAGCCCCTTGGGCGTAATCAGCACCTGCTCCACCACTTTTTCCGTGCCATCGCTACGGCTGACGGTGGTGACCTTGTGCTCCAGCACGCCGGACTGGATCTTGTCCTGATAGGCCAGCCAAGCAGCCCCGCCGGGCCGTTTGTAGATCCAGCGGCGCTGGCCCAGCAGGCTGAACAGCTGCCGGGGCTGCATTTGCAGGGCTTTGGCGGCATTGGTAATGCACACCGCCCCTGCTCCGGCTTCGGCAATCCTTGCCAGTGCCTGCACCTTGGGGGCCATGGCCTCTACCTGATCTTCCAGCGCCAGCACTTTTTCGGAGTAGCCCAGCAACAAGCTGCGCATGGCTACCGGGTCGTTCAGCACCTGCATAGGGTCCGGCTGGCGGGCTTGCTGTGCCAGGCGGAAGAAGGCTTTGACCAGGGCTTTCTTGAAACTGCGCACGATATCGCTATTGCGCATATAGGTGAGCAACAGGGTGGATTGCTGCTCGTTCAGGATGGCCACTTCCCGATGTTGCACCCCGCCTGCAGTTTCAAAGGGTCGCGTCTCAAACGTCACCCTTCCAAACTCGTTCAAATCAGCGGCATAGGTACGAACCAGTTCCAGCACATTCTTATGCTGAACGTGCGTCCCGGCGGCGATGGCCAGCGAAGTGGTTACCGGCTGTCCGGCATGCAGTGTCACCAGTTCCATGTCAGGCCTCCAGCAACAGGTCTTCAATCTGCTCGCGGTAGACATCCACATCGTTGTGCATGCCTTGGGCGACGTCTTTGCCGAGCACGGCGAGATGGGTGATGGTTTCGTCCTGCGACAAGCGGGAGATGGCGGAAAGAATGCCGAACAAGGCATCCGCCTGGGTCATGGCGATGGTGGACATGTCCGTGCTGACATTGGCCAGCCGGGTGTGTAAAGGGGGTGGAATATGGGAATGCGTCATATCGATTCTCCGTGAAATCGTAGTGATTTACCCGTTTTCTAGACGGGCGGGCAGGAGCTAGAAACTGCTCACGGACAGCGGAGTTATTTCCCTTGCGGGTCTTGTATTCCTCGCACTCCCGCCCATCGAAAGAACTGATAGACGCAAAAAAGCCGCACAGGGATGATACCTGTTGCGGCTCTTCCGAGCACGCCGTGACGAACCTACTGGTGTTTCTAGCACCTGACCGCAGGCTAGCCTGAGCGGGTGCAGGTGAAAACTGATCGAAGGGGTGGGTGGCTAAAACAGACAGGCAACAAAAAACCGCCTCGGGGGCGGTGTTTGGTTACAACAACTCCAGGGGACCGACTATTCTTTCGGCTTGGGCTTCTCAGCAAAAAACGCCTTGATGATGGCTCCCGTCGGAATGGCAGCCAGAGCCGTAGCAAGCAATTCATGTCCATTCAACCCAAGGTATACGGAGCCTGCGATGCTACAGAGACAAACAATAAATCCTGCGATTTGGCCAATCAAATCGCTACGGAAAACCAGTCTGGTTTGCGACTCGGAGATTGCCAACTGCCGGTCTTGTGCTCTGATATTGGCTTGAAGTGCTTCGTCTTCACGCCGGTTACGGTTGGCTGCTTCGGTCTCGGCCATCACCAGTATCCGTTCTGCAGCACCGGGGACGATAGCATCGTACCCGCGCAGAATGTCTGGGTGCGGTAATGGGCCTTGGTAAACTTGGGAAGCTTGTAGGATTTGTGGCGGTGGTGCAGAAAATGCTGCGCCAACGGCTTGAGCTGCTTGTGCCTGCTGGGGAGGATTATTCGGCTTGTTCGGTGTTTTCGCCATATGCCTTCACGACAACATGAAAATCAGCAGCAATATTTGCCCAGTCATTCGCCAATGCATTTTCGACAGTTGACTGACTGGCCTGAACCATTGGTGGAATCTTGACCGCTGGTGCATTGAAATTGCTGAGCACCAGCATGGGAGCGCCCAAGCCCTTCATGAAACCATGCTCAACTGCTTCAGTTGCAGTGGCATCGAAATCAATTATTAACATGGCTATCTCCAAGGGTTGGCACTGAATACTAGGTCTTTTCAGACCAGCTAGTCAAACCGCTAGTTCAGTCCATATCTTCACCTGACCTACCCATAGCGCCGCATCCCCGGAAACCCGGCGAAGTTGTCCAGGTTTCCACGCACCCGGCAGCCGGACAGGCATTTGCTGCAGGCGTCCTGTGCCGGGTCGGTGACCGGCTGGTCGTGGACATCGAACATGGCGCTACCCAGATAGCCGCAGTCCGGCCCGCGGTAGCGCACATGCGCCGGGCAGTAGCGGGTGACCAGCACACCGGGGGCGCTGCGGCCGGTCATGTCCAGCGTGCTGCGCAACTCGAACACCAGGGTGCTGCCATCGTCGGCTTCGCGGCGATTGATCAGCCAGACTTCTTCCGGGTACATCTGCGGACTGTCAGCCAGTGGGCCGCCAGCCAGAAAACGGGCGTGGGTGAGGCGGCGGATGACAGTCCAGCCCACCAGCCCCTGCTGTTGCTGCACCAGCGCGGTAAACAGGCCGCGTACCGGGCTGCCGTCCGGCAGCATGGCCACGTTGCTGATGCTGAGTTTGGGCCGGGCCACCGGGCCTTTGTTACTGCTTTCGAAGCCGCTGGCTTCGACTGCCCATGGTTCGTAAACCTGCCCCTGAAAGGTGAGCGGCTGGCCATTGCCGCTGGCGGTAAAGCGTAGTGGCGACAGGTTGATACTGGCCGGCGGGCGCAGCTCGTACAGCTGGACAAGGGCGTCGGTTGCCAGTTGCTGATTATCGGCAGGGAGTGCCATGTTTAATCTCCGGGGTCGAATACCTGTTCAAACTGCAGGCTGATTTCATCCATACCGGGTGCGGGGTACTGGCGCGTCCATTCGGCACATTTGACCTTGATGCGCCCACGTCCCGGATAGGCAAACCAGAACCAGCGCACACCGGCATGGCGTTGCAGGAAGGTTTCGATGGCATCACACACAGCCGGGGGCTCACGGAAGCCCAGTTGCTGCATGCGTGGCATGGTGTTGATGCCATCCGGGATGCGCTGGGCGTAGCCATCCCCCAGCTGCATGTCTTTGACGCGGGGTTTAACGCTGGCGCTGCCGCCAAACTGCGGTGTCCAGGCAAAGGTTTCTGCTGCCATTTAGCTGCCTTTGACAAAGTCGTAGATCTGCCCGCCGGGGCGGGTGGCGTCGGCAATGCGCTGGTCGGCCAGATTGCGCACCAGCACCAGGATGTCGCGGCTGCCGTCCAGGCTGTGGCGTTCTTCTACACTGGCCTGACTGCCATTGCTCTGGTTGATGATGGTGACCCGCACTTCCGGTGCAGCAGCTGTCTGGCCGGCAGGCTGGCTGACCCGCTGCAGGAATGCCTTGAGGTCCGCATTGGTACGGCTGTCTACCACCCGTTCGCCCTTGTCCAGCAGCCAGGTGCCTTCACGCGGGATGGTGTCGATGCCGTCGTGGGCCATGCCGGCGATGGTTGTGCCTGCCATGACGCCGACGCTGGCATACCCCAGAGCGCGCATCATTTGTGCGGCAGGTAACCCTAAAGGAAACCCAAGCGTAAGGGCTTTGGTGGCGGCGTCTTCGGTATTGATGATCGCTTGCCCGATAGCCGTCGCTTTGTTGAGGGCAAACATGGTTTTGTACATGGCCGACTGTTTGCCACCATAGGTTTCAGCCAACCCAGCCAACCCGTCAAACAACTGACCGGCACTGCCCAGCATGGCGGACAGGTGCTGGTTTTGCATGGATTCCATGTCAGCATTGAGCTTTTCGGTATTGCGGCGCATCAGTTCGCCGCGGGCGTCTTCCGTGACCTGCGTCGCCAGCAAGATGGCATCGTGCCGCCGCTCATAGGAGAGGCGGATTTGTTCTTCTTCAGTCAGCAGACCGGTTTGCTGTAGTTGACTGTTGAATAGCTCCATGCGTTCTTTTTCGTAACGTTGATCTTCTTCCATGGCATAGCGGGCCTGTTCTTGCACTGACAAGTTGGGCTTGGCCCGCTCCTGGTTTTCCTGCCGCTGCTGATGTTCACGTTGCAGGGCCTGCAGCGGGTTGTCATACAGTCCACCACGGATCTGGTTGGCCAGTTGCAGAGCCTGTGTCTGCTGGTTCAACGTATCCAGTTCGCGCGCCAGTGCCAGCTGTTTGCGCAGTGAGGCCTGCGTGCCGGCATCCTTGGCCTGGGCGAGCTTCTGCTCCAGCTCGATCACCTTTTTGTGGCCTTCGGTCATCTTGCTGATGTCGGCACCCCGCGCCGCTTGCAGCTGGGCGATCTGCTGTTTTTCTTCCTCGATGCGGCTGCGCAGGCCAGCAATGGCACTGTCTTCACTACTCAGGCCGCTGCGTCCTTTGGGTCCGGTCTTGCCGCGGAGTGCTTCGCTTAACTTGGCACGGGCGACCGCCAGCAGTTTGACACCCTCTTCCTGGGTGTAAACGCCCTCCTTTACTGCCTTCTGGATGTCGACGATGTCCTGACGGATCTTGTCGGCGGCTTCACTGTAGCGGTCGCGCAGCTGACCACCCAGCTTGTAGTTGGGTTCCTTGATATTGCGCGGGGCCAAGGGCTGGCCGTTTTCGTCCAGGCCGATCAGGGCCATGGCTTGCTTGCGCTGGGTGGCTTTGAAGGTATTAAGGTCGGCCTCACCCTTCAAGGCCACCTCGCGAGCCTGATCGGCGATGGCCGCCCATTGCTTTAACTGCTGGTCGTAATGTTCATAAAGCTTGGGAGCATTCTTGCTGGCATCGCGCAGATGCATGGCTTTGGCCATGTTTTCATTGGCAATGGCCATGCGCTGCTTTGCCGTGGCAATTTCCTGCCCGGCCAGCAGCACATTGGAATTACCCAATGCGGATTTGATCCGGTTGGCTGAGTCAGTCGCCATGTCAGCAGCACGTACGGCGCTGGTGGCAAGCTTGTCCCAGTTGTAGATCAACAAGCCCAGCCCGATGGTGGCCACACCAAATGGCCCACCCAAAGCAGCCATCACACTGCCGGCCGTCCGTCCAGCCGCGGCAGCCAGCGAGGTGGCGGCAGCTTCGCGCTCTTTGGCCAGGGTGAGTGCATTACTGGCCGCGGCATGACTGGTGGCAGCACTACCGGCGACAGTGCGCGCACCGGCAAGTCGGCTTTCTGCCTGGGTCAGTGCGGCCGTGGCGGCAGTTTCGGCTTCGCGGGCGGTGGTCAGGCGCTGTTCGGCGCTATTGAGCACTGCCAGTTGGGCGGAGTGCGCTGCTGTCCCTTGCGCAAGCCGTACTTGCAAACCGGCACGCGCCACTTCTTGCTCCGCCAGTACTGTTTCTGCCCTAGCGCTTTGCAGCAGCACAGCGGCCTTGTCGGCTTCGGCCACGGCAGCGGCCTGGCTGCTTTTTGCCGCCACCATATTGGCGTAGCTACGCTGTTCGCTGGCAGCAGCTGCGCCAAGTTGCGCCTTTGTATCCGCGATGGTGGCAGTGTGGCTTGCCCAGATTTCCCGGGTGTAATGCTGAAGGCCACCTGCTGCCTTGGCCGCGGCGACCATACCGACACCAACCAGGCTGTATTCCAGTCCCCTGCCCAGCAGGTCCGCATGTTGCGATAGCGTTCTGAGGGCATCGCTGCTGGCGGTTACGCCCCGTGTGAATGGCTCCATGAAGTGCTGGCCCAGTGCCACTTTCAGGTCGTCGGCGTAGCGTTTCATGGAGTTGAGCTGTTTACCGGCCTCCCCCATGGCCGCCTCATAGGTGCCGGCAATGTCCTTGCCCCGCAACAGCACTTCGTTGACGCGGGCCTGCATTTTTTCGTTCTCGGTCAGCTGGGCGGTGCTCTTGCCCAGTTGCACGGCCAGGCGGGCGTAGCTGCCTTCGAAGTCGGCATTGATACCGATGCCACGCAGCACATCGGTCTGGGCTGACTGCACGCCATGAATCAGCTGGGCGAAGGATTGCGAAGAGTTGAGGTTGCCGATGACGGCAGCGTCCTGCGCCACCCGTGCCAGTTTGCTGGCGTCGGCCAGGTCGATGTGGGCCTGAATGACGCGGGTGATGTTGTTGCGTGACTCCATGGCGCTGATGCCGGTATCACGCAGCCTGCCTTCCAGCTGCTGTAACTGGCCCATGCTGTAACCGGCATTGTGGCCCACCTGCTGCATGACCACGCCCATGGTGTTGTACTGCGCGGCGGCCAGCGTGGCCTCTTTGGCGAATTCGGCCAGACGACTACCGGCATAGGTGGCAATAAAGCCGCGCACTGCGTTACCGGCACGGCCAAAGGACAGGTCTACCTGTGCAGCCATGCGCTGGCTGCTCTGCTCGATGGCCTGCATGGCCTGGGTAGAGTCCTTGCGTACGGCGGCCATATTGCTGCTGACATTGCTGCGCACGGCATCCATATCGCGCTGGATGCGGGCAACACCGGCTTCCAGACTGATAACCAGTGAACCGACCTGGGTGGTGGACATTTCATTTCTCCTGGTAGAACACGTCCAGCGCGACGGCTTCGCACTGACGCAGGGCGGCAAACAGCGCGGGGCGCTGGTCTGGTGGAATGCCTTGCAGCTCCATCACTGCCGGGATAGCGGCATAGTCCAGACCGATGAGACCTGCCGGCCCGACCCGCCACTGGGTACGCAAGCTGCACCACAGGGCGAAGGCGGTTTCGTTTTCCGGCCATAGCTCGAAGGGTACTGGTGCGGTGGTGACGGGCAGCAGCTGGCTGATTTGCAACTCGGACATGCCCGCTGCGCGCAGGGCCTGGGTGTCGGCAGTACGGTCCGGCGGGCTGCGTCCGCACTGGCGCCGCACCGCCTCCATCAGTTTTTTTGCGCAGCCGTGCCGTAACGCAGGCTGAAGATGGCATCGAAGAGGCCGCGCGACAGGGCCGGGCCATCCGGGCCCATCAGTAGTTCGCGCAGCGTGTTGGTGCTGTATGGCACGGGCTGGCCCTGGGCATCGCTGACTTCATCCCAGTTGGTGACGACTTCAGCCAGCAGCGCGACATTGGCTTGCAGGTTGTCGCAGACGCTATGGTTGGTGCTGGCAGAGTGATGCTGTTCGAACAGGGCATCCCATTGCTGCTGGTCAAGCCGTTTGATATCGATGGCAAACTGCTGTTGTTGCAGACGGCCGTCAGCGTCGTAGTGCTTTACGGTGACCGGCAGGCGGGCGGTGGTGCTGCGGGAAATGACGAACATGGTGTTCTCCGGACGTAAAAAAACCGCCTCGCGGGCGGTGTACTGTGTAGATGAATCGTTGTGATTTACAAGCGGGGCAATGAGAGCCAGCGCTTCCAGCCGTGGTACAGCAATGTCAGCAGAAGGACGATGCCCAGCGCAATGAGGCCGTATTGCAGGACCAAGTCCCAGGGGATATCGACCACGGCAAAGAAGATAAAACCGGCAAACAGCAGCAGATAGACAAAAAATTGCGGCCCGAACACCCACAAGGCGATATTGCCCAGCACGCACAGCGTGGCAATACCCAGAATCAGCAGCAGGCCCATGCTTTTCCTCCCGGAGTGAACCAAGGCAAACAGCGCCAGACTAGTCAGCAGGGATACTGATGCAAACTGGCCGAAAGTGCGGCCTAACGCACCGTAATTACCAGTTCATCATCTCCGGCAACGGGTACCGGGATGACCGGTGCATTGAGCATCAGCAGGCCATCGCTTTCGCTGTAACTGGCATCGCCCAGCTGGATGGCCGGGCAGTTGATGTCCACGATATTGCCGTCCAGCTTGCCGTGACTGAGTTGCAGCGGACCGGTGCTGGCGCTGCGGATGGCATTCCACCAGTCTTTCTCCCCTACTTTGACCGATTCCATCACCAGCTGGCCGCTGGGCTTGCGGCCGGTAATCAGCACGGATTCGCTGCCACCGGGCAAGGCGCGGTGGGTGACTTCGTTGGCCAGATCCAGCGACAGGCTTTCTACTGCTGGACTGTAGCCGTGCAGGCTGAGGCTGGCGACATTGGCCAGGTCAAACGGCACCGGCGTAAGGAATTTGTTGAGTACCACGCTGGGCAGGGCGGCATCGGCAATGCCGCCGTACAGGCCGGTAATGGTGAATTTGAACTTGGGAATGGCCTTGTTGCTTAGTTCCAGTGACAGGCTGCCGCGCGCGCCCAGCAGCTTGTGGTTGACCCCGTCAAAGTTGCAGTACAGGGACAATGACTTGAATCCGTCGGACAGCAGGGTGTACTCGGCCTTGACGCCGGCGGTCAGCTTTTCGGTAAAGCCACAGGCCAACAGCAAGGGCGCCCAGGCCGGGGCGCTGCCCTTGGCACCGGCGCCGGCGATTTCCACTTCCATTTCCAGCTTCATGCGCAGGCCGGTGGGGATGGACTCGCTATTGCCGAAGTATGGCCGGACAACATCGCGCTCGGCGCGGTCGGCTTCCATCGGAGTGAGGCTGGGGTTGCTGACCAGAATGGCGTTGGCGGCACCGGTGGGGATGGCATCTTTTCCGTATTGGGCTTCCGGCTTGGCCAGGATGGCAATGCGTTTGGCAGCGAGAGGCATGGTGTTCCTTTCTACAGTGCCGCTTCTGGGCGGCGGTAATGAATGCGGTACTGCGCCCGGCAGATACCGAGCGCGGGGTTGTCGTCGTCAAACTCCCACTGCACGCTGTCCAGCACCAGGCTGTGACAGCCGGGCAAGCTGGTGGCCAGCGTCAGCAGGGCCTGATGGGCTGCGGTAAGCACCGGGTCGCAGGCAGCATGCGGGATGTCGCCCTCGGCCAGGATTTCCAGCTCGACCTGTAGCTGGCGGTAGGCCAGGCCTACCGGGCTGCCTTCAGCAGGCAAATCGGTATGCTGGTGCAGCACGATGACGGGGAAGTCGTCGTAGCTGTAGCCCCGTTCCAGGCTGCGGCTGATGCGTGGCCCGGCCGGAGTGTGGTCCAGCAGCGCTTGTTCCAGCTGTTGCATGATGGTTTCGATATGGCTCATGGCTGTTTCCAGTCGATGCGCCAGCTCATGGCCAGCAGATGGGGGGCCTGGCCATCGTCCTGGTCGTGGCTGTCGGTTTCCTGCATGTCGCGGATATCCAGTCCGGCCACCATTCCGCGATAACGCGACAGCTGCTGGCGGATGAGGCTGGCCAGCTGGTGGGCTTCGTCGTAATGGCGGCCGACCACGCTGAGTTGCACCCGGCTGCTGACCAGCCCGGGGTTGCGGCGCGGGCCGCGGGCGCGGGTTTCGCCGATGAGCTGGTAGGCCACGGCGGGCAGTTGTGGCTCTGGCGGCAAGCGCAGCGGGTAGACCCGGCTTTCCAGTTGCTGGCGTAATGCCGGCGGGCCGGTGAGCAAGGCAAACAGGGCCGCGCCGATCATCGCCATGCCCCTTGTTGCAGGGCGCTGCGCACTGCGCTGGCGACATGGCTCAAAGCAGCTTCCAGCTTGGTGGCGGCAGCCGGGCGCATGAAGGGGTAAGGCGGGACAAACTGCCCGCCCGCGATGGCAGTCTGGCGCTGAGCTGCCCGGCGTCGCTCGCCCCCTTTCAGGCGCTGCCCCGGCCCACGTGCGATGTGGCCGAACTCCAGAAAACGGCCATAGAACACGGCACGGCGCAGGCCAACCTTGAAGGCAACGGTACCGCGCTGACCATTACCGCGCGAGCTGACCACGGTAATACCCCGTGCCAGTGCCCCGCTTTTACGCCGGACAATGCGCCGTGCTTCGTCACGCACCATGGCGGCACCTTGCCGCAGCGCACGGCGCAGCACCTTGCGGCGCAGGCCATCCGGCAGCTGCTGCAGATTGCTGAACAATTGCTGCATGCCGTGAATTTCAACCGTTGCCATCAATACGCTCCAGTAATAGCCACAGCCAGGCCGGGTCCGGATCGGGCTGCACGGCCTGGATGTGGTAGCTTGCACCGCGGGCTTGTAGCCGCATGCCGGGCTGGATATCGGACCGGCGGCGGATACGTACCCGTGCCGACAGGCCGCTTTGTTCGGCCAAGGCCGCCAGATAGAGCCGGCCGGTGAAGCCTTCAAATGCGCCCCAGATGCGGCGCACCGCTTGCCAGCTGTCACAGGGCGCACCAGAGGGATGGGCACGATCGACTGGGCGCAAGATGAGCAGGCGATCGCGCAAGGGGCCAGCGCCGGAGTTCATGGCTGTTTTGCTCCAAAGCTGTTAAATTCATTTCGCATAGTCATGAATGATTCCTCCATGCGTAAAGATGACTGGTCTATCTTCTGGAAACCGCACGCGGCACTTACTGCCGTAGCCGTGTGCACCCTGCTGCCCTTCTGGCTGGGCTGGCTGCCCTTGCGCTGGCTGGACGGCCTGGCCGTGCTGAATATCAAGAACTGCCCGCCACCGGTACCCAATGGTTTGAATGGCCTGAGCCGCCTGTTTTCTGAGATTTCACTACTGCTGACTGCGGTGATTGGACTGACCGGCCTGTTTGAACTTGGCCCGTCCATTTACCGCTTCCGCTCAAAAACCAGTTTTGGCTCCATGTTTCTGGCAGCACTGATTACCACCGCAATGTCAGCGCTGTTCATCAGCGGCATCGTGGCGGACTCGGTGCGCTGTGACCGGGCCGCAGCAACGCTTCGGGTGTTTATTGGCCTGTTTCTTGGTGGTGCGATCACCGCCCATTTTTCAGTGCTGGCATGTGCATTCTCCTGGCTGCAAGTAGCCGGAAAAGCAGGACTCCCCCCTGACAGCAAGTCATAACACCACCTCCTGAAACTGGTAGGCATGCAGCAGGCTGTCCACCAGCGCGCTTCCCAGATTGGCCACCTGACCGCTGACGAATTGCTCGCGGAACTGGTAACAGCTGGCCACGCGAAAGCGCAGCCACTGGCGCACTGCTTCCGGCACGTCCTCGCCACTGGCTGCCAGACCGGCCTGGTAGCGGATGCGGATGGCGTCGCTATCGTCATCCACCATCGGCCAGGCCTGGCGGCAATACAGGTAGAGCGCGTTGCTTTCCGGTTCGGCACGTGCGCTCCAGCCTGTCCACTCCTGCATGACGCCCTGCTGCAAGACTTCTACCCGGTCCACCTGAAAGGCATTGGGGGTGGGTAGCAGCAGGAAGCCTTGCGCTGGCCAGCGGCTGAGCACCAACTGGCGGGGCGTGTGCAGCAGCGGCCCGCCGATCTTGTCTTCGCAGGCGCGGACGGCCGCGGCTTCCATCTGTTGCAGCAGGTCGTCTTCTTCGGTCTGGTCCGGCTCGATGCGGCATTGCTGCTTGATTTCATCCAGCGTCAGGATAGTGGCCATGGTTCAGCCTCCGCCATTGTCGGCATCGGGTGCCGGTTTGCCTTTTTTACCGTTGGCGGGTGGTGGGCTGCCCTGCCCGTCTGGCGTGTAATCGGCGGCAATACCGGCGTCCACCAGCTGGGCGGCGCGGTTTTCGTCGGCGAAGCCGGCGATATCGCCGGGGGTATAAATGCCGTGAGGCTTTAGGAAGGTGATGCTGCGCATGGTTCTCTCCCAGGCTGGCTGCAGATGATTGACAAACCCCTCTCGCTTTCTTGAAGGAAAGCGAGGCTCCCTTGCAGGGCAAGGGCGGGGGGATTGGGAACAGATCGGAAGGCTGCGGAATCAACCACTGAGTCGAAAGGCCCGGCTTTGCCGGGTCCTGCGTAATCGCACCCAATGACTTTGTCAGCAGCCTGGCCAGCCGCTGCCGACTGGCCGGGTGGTTTACTTGCCCCACTTGATGCCAACACCAATGGCGATGGATTCGCGGTGGCGCGGGCCGAAGTCGTGCTTGGCGATGACGCGGATCAGTGTCTGGTCGCGCTGGAAGGCGCTGATGACCTGGCCGTCGTTGTCCTTGTAGGTGGCTTCCTTGCTGAAGTCGATCAGCAGGGACTGGTCCTCACCGATGAAGCAGTCGGCAAAGTCGGCGAAGTACAGTTCGGACTCATCACCCCCCTCGCCCAGATTGTTGGGAATCTGGGTGGTGCGGCCCACCGGGTAGCCCTTGAGCTGGCCGGTGGCCAGTTCCGGGTAGACCTTGTTGCCCTTCATGTCCTTCAGCCCTTCCAGGAAGCGGAAGGTACGCGGCGACATCAGCCAGCCCGGGGTGACCATATTGGCGTCCACCCCTTCCAGCGCCAGGATGAGCTGGTTGAGGTAGTTTTCGATGGCTTGCAGCGCCGGTGCGTCGATGGCCTTGATTTCAGGGGCTTTGAACACATTGCCGTCCAGCACCCAGAAGCGCAGGCCCTTGGGCAGATTGCCGCTGCCGTTGTCACGGATGAAGGCCTTGTCCTCGCGGGCGCCGATGGCGGCAGTGAGGTCGTCCACCACCACCTGGTCGACATTGGGGCTGATACCGGCATGGCCGAGCAGGTCGTTGCTGATGGGCACCAGTGCGGCCATTTTCTTGGACGACAGCTTGAGGTCGTCGAATTCGGCACCGGTAACCGGGGCATCGGTATCGGTACCGATGTAGCCGACCGCCGCCCCACCCTTCAGCCGTGGCAAGGTGAGGTTGCCATTGTTGAGCGGCAGCGAGCGGGTACCCATGCGGCGCACCACGGCCTTGGGGCGCAGCAGTTCGATGACTTCGCTGGCCAGGTTGCTGGGAATCAGCACGCCACCAGCCGACGGGGTGGCACTGTTGAGCGCGGCGGCGACTTCGCCACCGTAGCCGCCCTTGTCGGCAATGTCCGCCGCCAGCTGGTAATTGCCCTGTGCCTGAATCAGCGCCATGGCCATGCGGGCAACAGCAGCACCCTTGACGCGCGGTGCCGCCGGCGTGGCTGGTAGCAGAACCGGGGGTGCCCCTTGGGCATTGAGTGTTTCCACTTGCTGCGCAGCGGCAGCCTGCATCTGCTCCGCTGCTTCGGCGCGGGCCAGCTTGTTGCCCAGCGCGGTGAATTCCTGCTGCAGATCGGTGACTTGTTGCAGCTGTTCGGCAGTCAGTTCGGTACCGGCCTGTTCCTGCTCGGCCAGTTGTTGGACCTGGGCGGCGATATCGGCGCGGCGGGCTTTCATTTCCAGAATGGTGGGCATGGTTTCTCCAGACGTAAAAAAACCGCCTCGGGGGCGGTGTGGGACGTAAAAAGCCCTTCGGATGAAGGGCTTTCATTGGCAGGTGGTGCGATTTACAAACTGGTCATGAGCGCCTGCGCTGCCAGACACTGTTGCTGTGCTTCCTGCACGGTGATGGTTTGTGTCAGCCGGTAATCCGCCTTGCAACGGCATTTGTGCATGGCCCTGAGCAGTTGTGCGATTTCCTTGGCACGGGCCTGTTCAAAACGCAGGGATAGTTGCCGGTGCAAGCCGGTACTGGTTGCGACTGGTGCCAGCCTTGCCTTTGCTGCGTATTGCAAGGCATGGTGATAGGCCGCGTAGTAAGCACGGCTGGCACTGTTACGGCATGCCATTTCACTACCGCTGGCCAGCATCAGTTCGGCTGCGCGCAGGAAATGCTCTGGACTAACCGGCACGATGCGGCACCACGGAGATGGTGGGAAAACTGAGCACGGTGGGATAGTCCAGCCGGGCCTGGGCGGCGAAAATGGCCAGGTTTAGCTCCAGCGCCTGTCCTGCGGTGACTGGTGCGTGATAGTCAATTGCGCAACCAAACTCCTCCATATACAGATACTCGGCGCGTAATTGCCAGGGCTTGCAACCGGTTTCGGGCAGCTTTTCGCGCAGTACGGTTTCCGCACAGTCTATCCAGCAGGCAAGCGCATCGTCATTCAGGCCGACTTCCTGTAATTCGGCATGTGCACAGGCAATCCACTGGATGCTGATTTCTGCCGTTGTGGTTTGGCTTGTTTCCATGGGTTCTCCAGTATCGCCTATCAGTTCCAGTGCCTTGCCAACATGGCCACAGACTGAAAGCAGGACGGCCAGGGCTTTGCTTGCATCGCCCCCCTGCCGCAGCAGCCGGTCCAGACCGAAGTCCAGCACCCGTTGGCAGGCGCGGCGGGAATGCAGGGTTGCCAGTAGCGCGGTGGCGTAGTTCTCCGCAATCAAAGCGGTGCCGGGGTCCAGACGCATGGCCTTCTGGAAATTGGCGTCTATCTGTTCAACATCATTGTTGAATACCGCAAGCACACCGAGCAGTTGATAGCCATCTGCGGCCTCGTTGCCGCCCTTGCGGATCAAGGCACGTGCGTCTCTCTCCCATTGTTTCAGGAGGAATTCGCTGGGGGGATTTTCACCAAACAAGGCGGTATTGAGAGCATCAATATGGCCTTGGGTAACTGTTTGCGCTTTTGCCATGCACTCACGGTAGCATGGCGCAGTCCGGCGCGAAGCCGACAAAAGCCATCACTCTGGCCAGCCCAGCCGGACAAGCCGACACCGCCCGCAGGCGGTGTCGGGCGGCGGATCAATGCCGGGTAATACGCCGTTGGCCTTGTTCCAGCTGGTCATCCTCGGCCAGCAGGTCGATGCATTCGGCCAGTTCCTGGATGCGGTGGTAGATGTGGGTCAGCCCTTTGCCGGTGATCAGGGTTTTGCTGTAGTTGATGTTTTCGCCGGTACGCTGGTCGCGCCGGACGCGTGGCACCATGCGGAACAGGCCCTGGTCGATGTAGCGCTGGTAAGGCTCGTTGCTGTGCATAAGATAGCCCTGTTCGCGCAGCCAGCGGCACAGGCGGATGCGGCCGGTGCGCAGCTCTTTTGCTACCTGATCGAAGGTTTGCGCGTTGATGCTGCTGGCCACGTCGTCGTGAAACTGGGCCTTGGGGGCTTGTTCGGCGACTTTGTGTTCCAGCAGGGCATTCTGTTGCTCGGCAAGGGCGCGCTTTTCCAGCTGGTCGGCCCAGGCGCGGGCGGCAATGACCGGGTCGGTAAAATCCGGCAACACGGCGGCTGTACTCAGCTGTTGCTCCAGCTCCATCCAGCGTTTGATGATGCGGTTGCGCAGGACCACGTTATAGCCAGCAACCAGCGTCATGGTCAGTTCTTTGTCGAGCAGGTAGCACGGGTATGTGCGGCCACGGTCATCTTTGTAATCTCCTAAGAACTTAGGAGATTGAATTTGCAGCTGCGTCAGCATGTTACGGATGTCAGCCATCACATTGTCGTGGCGCTTATCACACAGCTCGGCAATCTCCCGGCTGCTCATGGTCAGCTCGGGATCCTTCATCATCATTGTGGTCATGGCTGGCCCTCCATGCTGAGGGTGAGCACATCATCGAGATAGACATCGACATCGCTGTACAGGATTTGCGTCAGCCCTTTGCCGTGAATGGCAAGCTGGGTGATGGTGTCGTCCTGCGACAGGCGGGCGATGGCAGAAAGGATGCCGAACAAGGCATCCGCGTGTTGCATGGTGATGGCAGTATTGTCTTCAGCCATGCTGCACAGTTTGGTCAGCAGTGGGCTGGCCGGTGGCGGGATATGGGAATGCGTTGTCATGGCGATTCTCCTGTTGGAAGAGGTTCGACAAACCCGTTTATCAGACGGGCGGGCAGGAGCTGATAACCGTCCACAGCCGGCGGAGTAATTTCCCTTGCGGGTCTTGTATTCCTCGCACTCCCGCCCATCGAAGAATCGACAGACGCAAAAAAACCGCACAGGAATGGTACCCGATGCGGCCCTTTTGAGCACGCTGTGGCGAAACGACTGGTGTTATCAGCACCTGACCGCAGGCTAGCCTGAGTGGGTGCGTGGGGGAAACTGATCGAAGGGGTGGGTTGAACAAACAAACAGGCAACAAAAAACCGCCACGGGGGCGGTGTGGGGTACTGCGATTGCTGGCTACCAGCCTAATGCCGAGTGAAAAAATGCCCCTAAAATACAAGACATGACACTTCACGAATCAAACATGCCACGCAAATAATAAACAGAGCATCCATTCAGTCCGAAAACAAGAGAGTGAACCAGCAAATCCTGATAACCATACAAATCAGCACCAGTCGATTGAGAAAGATAAATCGAGTATATAAAGCAACCGGCAATTGCCAACAAAGGCAAGATTAAAATTCTAATCATCACCTGGACAAAGTCAGCACCAAAAATCAACTTTACACCTACAACCCCTTTCTTCCTATTCAATGCAACCGAGTATAAAAATGCCGCTATAGGTATAGCAATAAAATCCCCTAATAAAAACGCTTCCAACCAATGCGGAAGCAGCAACCCTGCTGGTGCAAAGCTCGAAAAACTGAAAGTAACAGCCCAAAAAATAAACACAGTAACAATAAAATATTTTCTCATAACCCTGCCACTGTTTGCGAATGCCAAAATCGACGTTTTATCTTAACTTAATTGCATGCAATTTTCATATGCATGGCTATTCCTGTCGCGTGCATTCTATGAACAAAAGCCGAGGATGACCGAGCAAGCTGACCGGCAATCCGGTCAATGGTTTGCTGTTGGGTTTCCACCCGGTCGGCCAGGCCAGCGACAACGGCATCGGCTCCGAAGAACAGCCCGGCCTGGGTGGCTTGTACCGCACCGATGTCCAGCCCACGGTGGGCTGCCACCTGTTGGCAGAACTGCTGGTAGTGGCGGTCCAGCAGTGTGTTGACGGTGGCCAGTGCGGCTTCGCTGAGCGGGGCTTCGCTGGCCATGTCGTTTTTGTGTTCGCCACGGTACAGGGTGGTGACGACGATGCCCTTTTCGGCCAGCTGCTGGCTGATGTCCAGGTGCTTGATGATGACGCCAATGCTGCCGACACCGGCAGATTGGGACAGCACGATTTCGCTGCAGGCGCTGGCCAGTGCGTAGCCGGCACTGTAGGCGGTGTAATGCACGATGGCCGTAACCGGTTTGCGGGCGGTGGCGGCGCGGATGTCTGCGGCCAGCTCGAAGCAGCCGACGGCTGCGCCACCGGGGGTGGCCAGATCCAGCACGATGTGGCCGATGGCGGGGTCGGCCAGCCCGGCATTGAGCTGCTGGCGGATGCTTTCGTAGCTGGTCTGGTTGCTGCACAGGCCGACGTCGTTGGCGCGTGGCACGAGGATGCCGTGTACCGGGATGGTAAGGACGCCCTGCTGCTGGCTGGCGGTGGGCTGGGCCGGGGCTTGCATGGCGGGCTGGCCGAGGTCGGCACTGGCCAGCGCCGGGAGCTGGATGTTGACCTGTTGCAGGTTGATGCCCATGCGGCCGCCAGCCCAGGCAACGGCTTCGTGCAGTACGTCGGGCAGGACCAGCAGCGGCTGGTTGAACAGCTGGTGCAGGAACAGGTGTTTTTTCATGGTTGTAGCTCCGGGGTACTGCCGGCCGGCACCATATTGAGCGGCTGCAGGTAGATGTCGCCGCCGGGGACCGGTGGCAGGTTTTCCAGGCGGCGGATGTCGTTGACGGACAGCCAGCCCCATTGGCGGCCTTTGGCGTAGGCTTCGTAGCGGCTGGACTGGTCGCCACGCAGCAGGCCGCCGACGTTGAATTCGATGTAATAGTCGGCGCGTTCGTCGGGCAGCAGCAGGTCTCGCATCAGCGCCTGTTCGAAGCGCTTGAGCCAGGGCATGAGGCAGTAGATGACGTATTCGATGCCCTGGTGCTCGATGTTGTTGTTGGTGGCGCGTTCCAGCAGGCCGACCTTGTGGGGCGGTACCTTGAGGATTTGCGCGACTTCCAGCGCGGACAGTTTGCGGCTGTCGAGCAGCTGGGCGTCTTCGTTGGTCATGGACAGGGCGCGGAAGCTCATGCCGTCTTGCAGTACGGCGACTTTCATGGCGTTGTCCGCGCCGCTGTATTCGTTTTTCCAGGCTTCCTTGACCTTCTGGATCTTGTCGCTGGAGAGTGCCTTGAGTTCTTGCTGGCCGACCATGGCGGGGCGTTCCAGCACACCGGCCAGGTGGGTGCCGTTGGCAAACACTTTGCTGGCGTGGTTCTGGGTGGCCATGGCCAGGCCCAGGGTGTTGCAGTGCAGTTGTACCGGACTGACGCCGGTGTAACCGTTGAGGGTGAACCAGCGCACATGGTGAATCATGCGCTTGGGCAGCGGGCTGCCACCGTTGAGGCGGTAGTACGGCAGGTTGTCGCTGCCCTTGAGGACCTGCACTTTGTCGGTATCCAGCGGCAATAGTGCGGTGGGCCGCCCTGCCCGGTCGCGCTCGATGAAGGCGTAGCTGTTGCCGCGCAGGCCGTTGGCGATTTGCTGCTGTTCCAGGTATTCAAATGCGGTTTGCCAGGCGTTGGGCTGGTGGTGCACCAGCTGATAGACCGGATGGTCGGTGGCGCGCTCGCGTTGATCGCCCTGGCGGCGGTACAGCTCGCACGGCAGCTGGGCGACGGATTCGGCAATCAGTGAGACGCAGGCCTGGTAGGTGGTAAGGGCCAGCGCGGTGTCCGGGCTCACCTGCATGCCGGCGGCGCTGCGGGCGGCATGGCCGAACAGGCTGGAGATCCAGCCTTTGTCCGGACTGGCGGCACTTTGCGTACCGAACTGCTGGGTGGTGAACATTATTGGCCTTTCTGTGCCGCGGCACGGGCGGTGCGGTATGACCAGACCAGGGCGAGGCTGCCGCCGCAGACCCAGCCCGCTGCGGGGTGTAGCAGTGCTGCGCCAGTGGTAACGGCCGCAGCACCACACAGTCCGACCAGCAAGGTGGTGATGTCCAGTTTGCTCACAGGCAGACCTCGTTTTCGTAGGCCGACACGTAGGGTGCGGCGGGTTTGTGGTACAGGGCGCGGTTGAGCGCCATGATGAGGCCGACGATGCCGTCGATCTTTTCTCGCGATTTCTTTTTGCTGGGCCGGTAGTTGCCGTTGCTGTCGCTGATGACGACCACGTTGCCTGCCATCCAGCGCAGTACCGGGTTGCCGCCGTGGGCAAAGTTGCCGGCCAGCAGCCGGGCTTCCAGTTCCTTGGAGGGTTCGGACAGGTTCTGGAAGTTCTGGCTGAGCGCCACCAGTTCCAGCCCGTCCTCGATCAGCTCGCTGGCGAGCTTGCCGGCGTTCCATTCGTCAAAGCCGATGGACTGGATGTCGTAATCGGCTGCGTCCTGCAGGATTTGCGCGCGGATGGCGTCCTGGTTGATCTGCACTCCGGCAGTGGCAGTGATGAAGCCTTGCCGCGCCCAACTGGTATAGGGCACGCGGTCTTGCCGGTCGCGCAGGGCGATGTTGTCGGCCGGGACAAAGAAGCGCGGCAGGATGGCCCATTTGTCACCGGGTTCGACCGGTGGAAACAGTAGTACCCAGGCGGCAATGTCGATCTTGTTGGCCAGATCGAGCCCGCCGAAACAGGTTCGTCCTTTCAGGGCTTCTGCATCAACTGGCTGGGCGTTGTTGTTCCATGCATCCAGCGACAGCCAGCTGCGTTCGACCTGCGTCCAGATGTTGAGCCGCTTGGTGAGAAAGTTGTTGAGTGCTGCCGGTTCATGCCGGGCTTTCTGGGCCTGGCTGTCCAGTTCTTCCAGATTGACCGAAACCGCCAGATTGGGGTTGGCCTTGACCCAGTTGCTGTGGTCGAACCAGTCGTCGCCTTCGTCCAGTGTGTAGATGACGCCGCCGTAGCTGTCGTCTTGCAGCTGGCCTTCCAGTATCTGGATCAGGTAGCCACGCTGCTCCAGGCAGATGGAACCTTCCTGATTGAAACCGGCGGTGGTGATGGCGTGCATGATGCTGTTGCGACGCGAGCCGCGGCCGGTGTCGATCACGTCCCACAAGGCCCGCGTGGGGTGGGCGTGCAGTTCGTCCATGATGGCTCCGTGCACATTGAGGCCATCAAGGGTGTTGGCATCCGCACCCAGCGGGACATAGCGGTTGGCAGTGCCCGGAATCCGCAGGATGTTCTTGTTGTTCTGCACCAACTGGCGCAGTGCCGGTGATTTGGCCACCATCATTTCCGCGGCCGAGTGGGTAATCTTGGCCTGATCGAGCTTGGTGGCCGCGGTGTAGACCTGCGCGCCAGCCTCTTTGTCCAGGGCAAACAGGTAGATGCCCAGCCCGGCCAGCTTGGTGGATTTGCCGTTCTTGCGGGCAACTTCTTCGTACCAGGTGCGAAAGCGGCGGCGGCCATCTTCGCGATACCAGCCGAATTCCACCGCCAGCCAGAAAGCTTGCCAGGGTGCCAGCTCGACCGGTTTGCCATTCCATTGGCCATCGAAATGGCGGCAGTAGCGTGGGAAAAATTCCAGCACGTGGCGGGCCATTTCCGGCCGCCATACCAGTTGGCGGCCTGCCTGTTGCCGAAGGTCTCGAAAATGCCGCTCGACTGCCAGTCGCGTGTAGCGGCCGCTCTTGATGCGCCCTTCCAGTACATCCAGGCCGTACTGGTCCCACGGTTGCAGCACGTAGCTAGCAGGAATCAGTCTGGCCGGTCGTTGATGAAGTTGAGCAGTTCGACCAGTTCTTCGCTGAGCACCCTGCCCTTGCTGAGTAGCTTGTTTCTGGCGCATGCGCTGACCGTCATTCCGTTTTTCTTCAACATCAGCCGAATCTGGCTGGCGATCTTGGGCCGGTTGTAACTGGCGCTGACTTCGTAGGGTCGGCCGGTGTCTTTGGCGATGGCAAACAGCTTGCCCTTGTTGGCCTCGATCCACTCCTTGCAGGCCAACCAGTCCACTATGGCGGCGCAGATCAGCCCCAGGGCGATGCCGGCGGTGGAAAAGTCGAAGCCGCTACCCGATAGCAGCGGCTGGAGATCTTTCCATAACTTGCGTTCCGCCTTGGTCAGTCGCCAGGGTGGTTCTTCCGGTAGCAGATTGCCTGATGCATCGAGCGTTTCGAGCATGGCGAACGGGTCGGCGGCAAACAGGTCGCCAGTCAGCAGGTTGTTGATGGCGCGAACGCGACCTGCGGCGATGACAGTGAGCCCGCCTTCGTCCAGGTCTTTCAGCACTTCGGTACGGGCCCGGCGCTCGGCCCTGGATTCGTCTGTTTCCAGCGAGCCGCCATTACTGTCTTCGTCGTAACGCCAACCGGCCAACTCGATGGCATCGACATGGCAGCGCCAGCTATCAACCTTGTCAGCCAGCAGCGCAATCTGTAGCAAGGCGGACTGATAGTCGAAACCTGCCTGGGACAAGGTCCTGATGATGTAGCGCCATACTTCGCGGGCCCGTCGGGACTTCAAAAATGCAGGCGGCTTGGGTATCACCACAGAAGCCGCCGTCTTGGGGCTTGTCGTGACCATAGCCAGCCTTTCTCGGCAAACGGAACATCAAAAACGGAAAAAGCCCCGATCAGGGCTTAGTGAAGGGGTTTAGACCCCCCCCTATGATTTTTCACCAAAAGAAAACACGTGGTTAGGCATGCGGTCCTCGCTGATCCGGTCTTCTGGAGGATTTCATACCCCCTCCCGTCTGTCTGGCCCTGCCGCAAGTGCTGCCCTCACTGACCAAAACCACCGTCCTCGCGGACGGTTTTGCGTGAGTGGCAGCTCTTGCACAGCGCCTGCAGGTTGTTCCGGTCCACAAACAAATCCCAATTCCCTCGATGCGGTTTGATGTGATCCACATCTGTCGCCCGTTCCAGACAGCCCGGTGTGGCACAACGAAACAGTGCAGCCTTTAGGCAGTCATGCCGCCGGGCATACCAGATCCGCAGTTTGTACCACCGCCGGTATCTCGCTTTCTCCGGGTCAGCTGCTCGCCGCGCCTCCACCTGCTGACGCCGCTGCACCTCATGCATTTCACACTTGCTGGAGCCCGGAATTGAAAACTCCCGGCATCCTGGTGCGGTACAAGGCCGCTTGGGTACATGAACCATATAGCCCCCGAAATGTAAAAAGCCCCTCAGTTTCCTGAAGGGCTTGTCTGACTTGCGTTTTACCTGGTCGCGACCGGTGAGGCCTCTGGCCCCACATTTATCCGGCATCCCGCCTGATCACTTTCGCGATGGCTGCATTCTTTGCTGAAACCGGTCTTACTGCAAGCCCTGAACTGCTCAACCCTGGCCAACTCATAAACCTCTTTGGCACCACGCAAAAGCAAGAACCAGAAATCATCACGCCTTACTCCGGCATCAAAAGCCAAGCGCCGCGGGGACTTACGCCAAATGAAAAAACCGCGGAGCAGCTGCTTTTCGACACGTCGAACAGACATTCCAACCCAAGCACGTTCAATACTTTCGGACAGGTCCACATCGACTACACGCCGAGGTTGATTAGATAAACGAACACATGAAGAACATGGCTCATCTAGCTGATAACAAAGAGGACAACGACAACTCCTTACCCGACATTCGGCACTCCCAGTGATAGACCAGGCATGCCTGGGGGAAGTCATACACCACGCCCAATCCTCCATGGCTAGCCACAAATACTGCGGAAAATCCTCACGCCGCACCGCCTCCATACCACCTCCTGACGAAGCAACGTTGCTACAGGCCAGCACCCACCCGACTCAGAATCCGCCTTGCTGAAGACAAAGCCGCCTGCTGCACCGCACGCGTTTGCACCAGCGGCCCGGTAAACGGTTCGACCACTGGACGCACCTGGACAGCAACAGGCTTGCCACCACCCGCCCGCTGCAAACGCCGCAGCTCCGTACCATCCAGCACAATCCCCACCGCGTAGGCCGGAATCGACACCACCTTGCGCATCCGCCGGGCAATGGCCAGACAACGCCCCAACTCCGCATGGCTCACCGTACGCACCCGCATCACCGCTGCCAGCCGGTCAAAGGCAGATGACAAATGTGGACACAGCAGCTCATGCCCCAGCAACAACGGCCCCAAGGCCTGCTCCGCCGCCAGCCGCCACGGATCCGCCAGCGGCATCGAAGCCAGCTTATCCACAGCGCCACCACCCTTACGGGCTGTTTTATCAATACGGGTTACCCCAGATGGCTGGGGCTCATCCCGTGCCGGACGGCCCCACAAGCGTGATGCACGCTCCCGCAGCAAAGCCACATACGACGTGGCTTTCACCGGCAACGGCCCATCCGTGACATGCCCCCGTTCCACGCGGGGTTCCTCATCCCGACGCAATTTGGCCAACAACAACCGATAGCAAAAAACGAAACGCCCAGCCCCCTTCACCACCACCCGCTTGATCAGGCCGAAACGCACCAGTCTGGCCACTGACGCCCGCAGTGAATCATCCGACCGCCGCGTCGGTGCCGCCGTCGAGCCACGCTCGCGCTGCACCTCCATATGCTCACGAAAGCGCCGATAGCTGATCAAAGGACCGGGCCGACCACCCACAATGCCACTCGCCAGATCCATCCACTGCCGCATCAACACATACATCCGGCAATCCTGATCCGGCAGGCCATTCAAAGCCTCCCACTCCACCATGGTCAGAAAAATACCCTCGCTCACCCTGCCCCCTTCCGCTCCAGAATCGCCCGCGCCTCCGCCAAGGCAGCCTCACGCTGCCCCGCCGAACGAGTCGACGGCACCAACGCCCCCGGCCCATCGCGTAACACCCGCTCCACATCCATGCGGTAACCCGCGCCATACAACACAGCCAGACGCTTCAACTCCCGCTGCCGGGCGGCATAACCACCCGCCACCCCGCGCAACGACAGCAGATAAGCAGCATCCTTCACCACATCACCGCTCACCTTCACCCACAAATCAGGCCACACGGCCCTTCTCCCGGGCCGACGCCTGCACCTTCTCATCCAGCAAGGCCAACAGCTCCTGCAAGCACTGCTTGCCCCGCACCCGCTTCAACTCCCGCGGGCAATAACGCGCTCGAAACGCTGAACGCATCACCAGGCGAAAGCGCAAACGCTGCAAGGGCGCAGCCATCTCAGCCACCCACATCCAGCAAAGCGCGGATATGGCCCAAGGCCCGCACATGCGCCTGACTCGACTCCTCCAGCTCCACCAGAGCCTGCCTCAACTCCTGCGGCCCCATCTGGTCGGCCAATAGCGCAAACGCCGCCAGCCCCTCGCCGGCCTCCTTCGCCAGGCAGGCCAACACAGACGCATGGCTAGCCTGCACCGCCTCGCCAGCGCGCAACGACACATCCAGGCCAACCGGCAACAACAACTCCACCGCACACTGCAAACGCAAATCCGCAGGCATGGCCGACAGCAACACCGGCAACAGATTGAAGGGCAGCAAGGTGCTATCCTTGGTCTGGTCATCCAGCCAACGCCCCAATCGCTCCGCATTGGTCTTCATCACCCGCGCCGCATCACTGCCCCGGCCCGGCTGCTGGAATTCCACCAGCCACACCCTATCGAAGCCGCTGGCGTAGTAATGCTCCACCACCACCGTGGCCAGCGTCTCCATCGACCAGCGCTCCCGCTGACGCCAGGCATGCAGTGCGTTACGCAACGCGCCAATAGGGGTTTCTTGTGGTTTGAATTGCAGGTTTTGCATGGGATGCCTCGCTATACTTCGCAGGAATATTCCGGCTTTTAGGTCAGAATTCAGCTTTAATTTCAGTCACGCCAAAGGCACATCAGCACTCGCGGAAATTAACTCCGGCCACAGCCTGGCCCAGTCAGCACGTAGCTCCTGGCGCGTTACCAAACGACCGCTCTCGCGCTCGATATCGACGCACAAAGCCACGCGCAAAGGCTGTCTTGAGCTGATTGCCTTGCGAAGATAGGCAATGGACGTATCACAACGACGAGCAAATTCAGCCTGCTCGGCAGGCTTCATGCTGTTGAGGAAGGTACGTAGATTCATGGCGGCTCCTTATGGATAGCGCCACAAAGATAACCACAGGGCTAATTTAAATCAACCAGATAGATATTTACTCTTTGGTAAACATTAACCAGAATCGACAGCATGAAAAAACGCCAAGAAGTCCGCCAGACAAGGCTTATTCAGCTCATCAAAGAGCAATTCAATGATCGGCAAGTCTTACTGGCCGAAAGGATAGGTGTCGCCCCTGCATTGATATCCGGATACATCACCGGATCAAAAAACATGGGCGAAAAGATGCGTGACAAAATCGAAACCGCCTGTGGCCTGCACACCGGCTGGCTAGACCTGTCAATTGACCAGGTCGACACGGGAAACAAGGTGGAAACAGGCAGCAAAAGCCCGCAGCAAGTACCGCAATACCAAATCAGTGCCAGTAATATCGACGACCTTGCCAGACAGCTCGGCAGACAGCTCAAAGGCAAGGCAGCTTTCGAGTTCATCAGCAAACTGGCTGAAGAAATTCGCAAAAGCAGTTAACCCAATGGCTGCCAGCAACAGCACAGCCCCAAATTGAACATCCAAACCTCAAGCCCGCATTCGCGGGCTTTTTTCATTCTCTGTCCTAAAGAATTGAAATCCCAAAAACTTAACCTTTTGATGTTGATTGAAATAAACCATAGGGTTAACTTTGAGCAACCGCAGCACATTGCTCTTTAACAACCCACGAATGCGCCCCGACCCGCACGGTCGGCAACCCCACACGCAAAGCACTGCCGTGGCCAAGCCCACGACAGCAGCCCTGCACGCCACACCGCAGCGCGCGCTTTGGAGCAAGAGCAAACAAAAAGCCGCTCACAAGGAGCGGCAACGTACAACAAAGGAAATGAGATGACTACCAAAGAGCCAAGCAAATCAGACCTTACCATCCGACAACCAGCAGCAGCTGAGAGCCATACTGCAGAACATCAGATCCTAGCCAAACCAGACTGTCCATTCCTCGCTACTGGAGCGTGTGCCCGTCTGCAGACTCACAACGCTTCTCCAGTCGAGCAGCACAAGCCAGCAGCTTTTCACCTAGCTCCCGGGCGACTGCTGGAGTCAAAACGTATAACCGATCAACAGTTGGCTGATCTAGTGGCTGCATTAGGCTGGAAATGAAATGAGGCTGAAACATCAGCAAGGGCTGTTCTTTATGCTCTTTCAGCTCCCAACCTGCCAGCGGGAAAACCGGAATATCGTCATTCATGCTCAACCCCTCATGACTTTGTCATTTCAAGAATTAACCGCAACCCACTCATCAAAAGTGGCTTTACCAAAGAAACGGATAAGTGATGACAAACAACGACACTCCCGTCTCAGCGCAGACCACTGCGAAGCCAAGAATCCCGCTGCAACTGGATACAGATACCCAGCTTTACCGCCAGGCGGTGGAACAACTCAGCCAAGCCCTGTCACAGGCCCCGCAGGAGGTTCGCCAGCTGGCGCTCGACCTTTGCAATCTCCACCCGGAACTGATCGGTTTCAAAAGTCACACCGCAACCCTGGGGGCAAGGCTGGTGATTCACCTTGAACCATCGCAGCGGCTTCTTGAATTTCTTGCCGCAATTCGGACAGGCCATCTCAACAATCTGGTTATCTAAAACGCTCATTTCACCTCTCCTGTCACGACAAACAAACCGAAGACATCCATAGCAATCCTCCGTGGTGAAGTAAGTGCGAAAACTGATATCTACCACGGCCTCCGCGCTGGCGAAGTGAAAGGCCAGCACATCCCCACACAAATGCCATCACCAACTTACCAAAAGGACAGCCATGTACGTCTACACCCGCACCGAACCCGGCCTGCTCACCGTCGGCTTCTACGACCCCAAGGGCAACTGGATACCCGAAAGCGACCACAGCAACCGTCACGCCGCCGCCGAACGCGTCGCCTACCTCAACGGCAAAGCCCAACAAGGCCCACCCCCACACCAGGAGCAAGCATGCACATCAACTGGCGCAACACCGACCTGATCATCGGCCACATCAGCGAAGCCCTCGCCCAGCACCTGCGTCAGCGTGGCAAGCGGCTTCATTTTGAAGGCTGGAACCGCTGGGGCCAGCCCATCCACACCATGAGGCACTACGCATGAACATTCAGCCCGTCTCATCCCGCTACCTGCGCCGCACCATCCTCGACGCCCGCGAAGCCCTGCTCTACGCCACCGCGCCACCCACACTACCGGCCGAGGCCATCAGACAAGCCAGCGAACTGCGCCGCCGCCGCAACGACTACGACGACCGCCAGTTCTTCAAGGAACGCACCGCCGATGGCTACCAATGACCGCACGCCGCAGCGCAGCACCGCCCGCCCACCAACGCGGGCCTTTTTTTGCCCGCACCCCACCCGGGTGGAATAACACAGGAGCACACCATGAACACCCTGCTACTCCAACACCAGATGCACAGCGACCTGATCCAGCAAATCAGCACCACCAGCCAGGCCGCGGCGCTGATCACCCCCGAAGTCATCCAGCACACCGCAGCCATCGCCATGGCCCTGGACGGCAAAGTCACCGTCTATGCCAGCAGCAGCGGCCTGGACATCCACATCAACGCCGACCCGGACACTCACCCCGACGCCCTGCAAATCGCCCTCAAGCAAAACCTGCCGCTGATCGAATTCATCCACAGCTGGCAGGCAGACGACCAGCACGGCCCACGCAACAACTGCCTGGTGCGCAACGGCCCGGTGCAATATATCTGCACCAGCGCCATCACCTGCCCGGCCACGGAGCCCGCCTGATGCTGCGCGACGTCCTGCTCTACATCTTCGGCCGAGGTCTGCTCTACGGCAGCCTCGCCGCCTTCACCCTGGCACTGCTGGATACCTTGGCCGAATACGCCATCCGCCACGGCTGGCTGCCATTCTGATCAGACAAAGGAAAAACCATGAGCACCAACCTCCCCGCCGTCGACCCACGCCAACTGCGCCACCAGCTGGGCATGAACCAGTCCGAATTCTGGAAGCGAATCGACGTCACCCAATCCGGCGGCAGCCGCTACGAAAGCGGCCGCCCCATGCCCAAACCCGTCCGCCGCCTGCTGGGGGTGGTGTACCTACATGAGGTAGTAGACGCGTATGAAGTGAAGGGGAATACGTGAATAAGCAGCTGATCGACAGAGGCCCTGTCATCGGGCAATTCATGGGCCAAGACATCCCGGCCAGCCTTTCCTATTCGGATGGCTCGAAATACGAGTTTGTGCGTGCAGGGGTTATAGAAGCGGACGGGGGTTTTGAAATGGAACAACTTGACGATGAGGAGTTCGTCATCACGCCCGGACTTATCTATAGAAGGACGAGATAAGCCACCACTGAAGATATGGAAATACTTCGTGCCGCTCTCCTGACGTACCAACTCACTAGCATCCAGCAGACATGAATGCACCGGCATGTACAACGGCATATCAAAGAAACCATCTACGAAGGAAACACATCATGAGACTCATCAAAATCGAAACCGTAATGGAAAGACTGGAGATGTCAGAATCAACAATCCGCAGGAGGATCAAAGCTGGACAGTTTCCACGACCAAGGCATAATGGACGGGCATCTCGGTGGATAGAACATGAAGTGGACGAGTGGATCAAATGTTTTGCTGAAGGTCGTCCATGGCATCCAGACAATCACAAGGCAGCAGGGTAGTTCAGCAAATGGTTGGAACATTGTTGGAAGATTTCATGGAAATCGCACTGCTCAACATGAAAAGCCTTACAAATCAATGATCGGAGACCATTAATGCTTTTGATGATCGACAACTACGACTCTTTTACTTACAACCTGGTGCAGTATTTCAGCGAGCTCAAGCAGGATGTCCGCGTTTATCGCAACGATGAAATCACCATTGAAGAGATCGAAGCGCTGGCACCGCAATATCTGGTTGTCTCGCCTGGTCCCTGCACGCCGAACGAAGCGGGTATTTCTGTCGCAGCCATCCAGCACTTTGCCGGCAAGCTGCCCATCATGGGTGTCTGCCTTGGCCATCAGGGCATTGGCCAGGCTTTTGGTGGCAAGATCATCCATGCCAAGCAACTGATGCATGGCAAGGTGTCTCCGGTGCATCATCACGATATCGGCATGTTCCGTGGCCTGCCCAATCCGGTTAACTGCACCCGCTATCACTCGCTGGTGATCGAGCGCGAGTCCTTGCCGGACTGTCTGGAGATTACCGCCTGGACCGAAGATGGCGAAATCATGGGCGTACGTCACAAAACCTTACCGATTGAGGGTGTACAGTTTCACCCGGAATCCATCCTGACCGAGCACGGTCATCAGATGCTGGATAACTTCCTCAAGGAATTTGCCTGAGCAATATGGACACCTCGTTGTTGCAGCGAGGTTCTTTCCTGTGCCGGCCTGCCTCGCATACCGGCCACTGTGAATCTAAGGATATCTGCATGCTTACCCCCCAGGCCGCGCTGAACCGGCTGATTGACGGCAACGAACTGTTTTTTGATGAAATGCTGGATCTGATGCGTCAGATCATGCGCGGCGAGCTGACCCCGGCCCAAACCGCAGCCATTCTGATCGGCCTGCGTACCAAAGTGGAAAGCGTGTCGGAAATTGCCGCTGCCGCCACGGTAATGCGTGAATTTGCCACCCCGGTGCCGGTTTCCCGGCACGATCACCTGATCGACACCTGCGGCACCGGTGGTGACAAGAGCCATACTTTTAATATTTCCACCACCGCTGCATTTGTGGCTGCGGCCGCTGGTGCACGCGTGGCCAAGCATGGTGGTCGTTCGGTGTCGTCAAGCTCTGGTAGCGCCGATGTGCTGGAACTCCTGGGCGTCAACCTGAACCTGACGCCAGAACAGGTTGCGCGTTGCATCGACGAAATCGGTGTCGGTTTCATGTTTGCCCCCAATCACCACAGTGCCATGAAGCACGTGGCTCCCATCCGCAAGGAACTGGGCGCGCGCACCATCTTCAACATCCTCGGCCCGCTGACCAACCCGGCCGGGGCGGATCATCAGGTAATGGGCGTGTTTCACCCCGACCTGGTCGGCATTCAGTCGCGCGTGCTCAAGCAACTGGGCAGCAAGCACGTGATGATTGTGCATGGGCTGGACGGGCTGGATGAAATCACCCTCAGCGCCTGCACGCTGGTGGCCGAGTTGAAAGACGGCCGCATTGAAGAATACACGCTGGACCCGCGCGAGCTGGGTTTTGAATTCTTCGAACTCAAGGAAATCCAGGCCAGTACTGCCGCACAATCGCGCGACATTTTGCTGTCGGTGCTGGATAATCAGCCCGGCCCGGCCTACGACATTGTCGTACTCAATGCCGGTGCGGCCATTTACACTGCCGATGTCTGTGCCAGCCTGAGCGAAGGCATTGCCCTGGCCCGCCAGGTTCTGAGCACAGGCAAAGCACGGCAAAAGCTGGACCAGTTGATTGCGCTCAGCCAATCCTTGGCAGCTTGAGTCTTATACTTTTCTTTTCGCGGCCATCCTTCCCTGATGGCCGGTTTTACTGATTTTTGATTACGAGATTTTGCCTACCACCATGAGCACACCGTCCAAAGACATTTTCAAGGCCTACGATATCCGTGGCATCGTCGGCAAAACCCTGACTGTTGAAGTGGCACAGCAGATTGGCCATGCCATTGGCTCCGAAGCGCAAGTCCGCAAGGTGAAAGCCATTGTGATCGGTCGCGACGGCCGCCTGTCCGGCCCGGACCTGAGCGATGCACTGGCCAGCGGCATTCGCGCTGCTGGTGTGGATGTGATTGATGTGGGCCGCGTGGCCACGCCGATGCTGTACTTTGCCGCATACGAACTGGGCACCCTGTCCGGCGTGATGGTGACCGGCAGCCACAACCCGCCGGATTACAACGGCTTCAAGATGATGCTGGCCGGGGACACCCTGGCTGGCGACGACATCCAGCGTCTTTACCAGCGCATCAAGGACAAGGACCTGAGTCATGGTGAAGGCGGCTACCGCACTCATGATATCGTGGACGCCTACCTGGACCGCATCACCAGCGATATCAAGCTGGAACGCAATATGAATATCGTGGTGGATTGCGGTAACGGCGTGGCAGGTGCCTTTGCTCCGGTGCTGTTCCGCCGCCTGGGCTGCCGCGTACGCGAGCTGTTCTGCGAAGTGGATGGCACCTTCCCCAACCACCATCCGGACCCGGCCAAGCCGGAAAACCTGCAGGATGTGATTGAAGCGCTGGCCAAGACCGACTCCGAACTGGGCCTGGCCTTTGACGGTGACGGCGACCGCCTGGGCGTAGTGACCAAGGATGGCAACATCATCTGGCCGGACCGTCAGCTGATGCTGTTTGCCGCCGACGTGCTGGAACGCAACCCCAAGGCCAAGATCATCTACGACGTTAAATCCACCCGTCTGCTCAAGCCGTGGATTCTGGAAAACGGCGGCGAGCCGGTGATGGCTCGTACCGGTCACAGCTTCATCAAGGCCAAGATCAAGGAAACCGGCGCACTGCTGGCCGGTGAAATGAGCGGCCATGTATTCTTCAAGGAACGCTGGTACGGCTTTGATGACGGCATGTACGCCGGCGTGCGTCTGCTGGAAGTACTGTCCCGCGTGGAAGACCCCAGCGCCGTGCTCAATGCACTGCCCAACGCCATCTCCACCCCGGAACTCAACCTCAAGATGAAGGCCGAAGGCGAAAACCACGCACTGATTGCCAAACTGCAGGCATCGGCCAAGTTTGAAGGGGCTGACGAAGTGAATACGCTGGATGGCCTGCGCGTAGAGTACGCAGACGGTTTTGGTCTGGCGCGTGCCTCCAACACTACACCGGTAATCGTGCTGCGTTTTGAAGCGGACAATGCCGAAGCGCTGGAACGCATCAAGGCCGACTTCCGCCGTGTGCTGTCTGCCGCCACCGACGCCGCACTACCGTTCTGAGCGGAACTGATTGCATGACGGTGGCGCAATACTGCCTGCCACCGCCATCAAGCCTACGCGGATATTCACCGATATAGTGCAGCACTGGTCGCTTGGCTATAATGGCGACCAAACCAGACCACAAGGGACATGCAAAGCCATGTCCCTTGTCATTATCGACAGGGCGAAACCCTACCCTGTCCAGAAAGGACAAGCATGTACGCACAGGCTGCCAGCAGCTTTAGCACCGTACGCGATCTGCTGCGTTTTGCGGTGTCGCGTTTCAATCAGGCCGGCCTCACCTATGGCCACGGCACCGACAATGCCCACGACGAAGCCGCCTACCTCATCCTCACCACGCTCAAGCTGCCGATCGACCGGCTGGAACCCTATCTGGATGCCCGCTTGCTGCCGACTGAAGTCAAGGACGTGGTAGACCTGATCGAACGTCGTGCCGAAGAAAAAGTACCGGTGGCCTATCTCACCCACGAAGCCTGGCAGGGCGAATTCAGCTTCTATGTGGACGAACGCGTGCTGGTGCCGCGCTCTTTCATCTACGAACTGCTGGGTGAACCGCTGCAACCGTGGATTGAACATCCCGAACTGGTTCATCGTGCGCTGGACTTGTGCACCGGCTCTGGCTGCCTGGCCATCCAGCTGGCGCACCATTACCCGGATGCTGAAATCGACGCCGTGGACATTTCGCTGGATGCGCTGGAAGTGGCCGCCATCAATGTGCAGAACTACGGTCTGGAAGACCAGATCCAGCTGATTCACAGCGATCTGTGCGAAGGGCTGGAAGAGCCCTACGACCTGATCATCGCCAACCCGCCGTATGTGGATGCCGAATCGGTGGATGCGCTGCCGCAGGAATACCTGCACGAGCCGGAAATTGCCCTGGGTTCGGGCGAAGACGGCCTGGACGCCACCCGCGAAATCCTGCGCCGCGCGCCGGACCTGCTGACCGAGCATGGCGTGCTGCTGGTGGAAATCGGCCATAACCGTGACATGCTGGAAGAATGCTTTCCCAACCTGCCCTTCATGTGGATGGAAACCGCCAGCGGCGATGGCTTTGTCTTCCTGCTGACCCG
>NZ_JAYSDA010000022.1:0-85302 GCF_041914625.1 Aquitalea pelogenes
ATGCAGGCAGGCCGTTTGCAGGATTGGCAGTTGCTCACGGTCGGCTTCGGCCAGCAAGGCCAGCAGGCGCTGGTCGGGGTGGTCGGCATGCCAGGCTTGCAAGCTGCTTGCCAGTTGAGCGGGATCCAGCGAACTGTGCCAGGGTGAGGGCATGGCGGAACTCTCTGATGATAGGCATGAAAATGCACAATAACCTTATCATAAACGAGGGAAGTGCCATTGCCGACGGCAATCCGGCTGTCGGGCGGGAAAAATGCAGCAAAGTTTGATCCTGACCAGCATGTTGGCTGGTCAGGAGGTATGGCTGTTGCTGATTCAGGGCTTGGCAGACAGCCCGGTCGGACGACTGCCATCGCTTTGCAGCCATTTGTGCAGCAGGCGGCTGCTGAGCGGAATGAACAGGAACACCATGACAGGTGTCAGCATCAGGGTGCTGCACAGTACCCGCAGCACCACCGGCAGGCTGGCCAGTTTGTCGCCCAAGAGCAGGGTGAAACAGAGCGAGACCGGAAAGAATACCAGCCAGATCATCACCGCCTGTTTCCAGCGTGGTGGTGTTTTCAGACCAAACCACTGCTCCAGGCCTTCGGCGCAATGCACGCTGCTGTGCCGGATCAACTCTTCCCCAGCAGCCAGCCATGCCTGACGTGCCGGGCTGGCTGCCCAGGCATCCAGACTGGCCTGATCGCTGAAACGAAACAGGATTTGCCAGTGGTCGTCACCCGGCGGCGGTTGCAGCAGTCCGGAGCCCAGGTAGCCGGGCGCAGCTGTAGCGAGGCTCTCGCCCTGGCGGATCCAGGCGTGGAAATCGGCGTGGCGTGCCGGCTTGATGCGGCGGGTGATCAACAAGGTAAGCGGTGTGCTGGGTGTCATGATGTGGCTCCTGCGGGCAAGTCCTGCCACCCGGGGTGTGGGTGGTCGGCACGCCTCCGGGGTGTTGGAGGCGTTTCGCTCATGTAGCAAGCAAGCAGCGTGCCTGCACTCCTACTTGCGCAGCAGTCGCAAGCCGTTGCCCACCACCAGCAGGCTGGCACCGACATCGGCGAATACCGCCATCCACATGCTGCCCATGCCCAGCAGGGTCAGCAGCAGGAAAACCGCCTTGATGCCCAGCGCCAGTACGATGTTTTGCACCAGAATGGTGTGCGTGGCGCGGGACAGGCGCACAAATGCGGGCAGGCGGGCGGGGTCGTCATCCATCAGTGCCACATCGGCGGTTTCGATGGCGGTATCCGACCCCATCGCACCCATGGCAAAGCCGATGTCGGCGCGTGCCAGTGCCGGTGCGTCATTGATGCCATCCCCCACCATGCCCACCAGTCCGTCCCGGCCCAAATGGGCAATGATGTCGGCCTTGTCCTGTGGCAGCAGCCCGCCATGGGCTTGGTCAATGCCGACAGCAGCGGCAATGGCGCTGGCAGTTTGCTGGTTGTCCCCACTGAGCATGACGGTACGGATGCCCAACTTGTGCAACTGGGCGATGGCGTCCCGGCTGGCGGGGCGGATGGTGTCTGCCACGGCAAACAGGGCCAGCACCCGCTCTTCATCCATCAGCATCACCACGCTATTGCCATCTTGCTCACGGGCAGCCACCCAAGCCTCAACTTCGGGTGTCTTCCGGCCAAGCTGACCGGCCAGCGCCAGGTTGCCCAGCCACAGCTGACGTCCGGCTATCACCCCGTGAATGCCACGGCCGGTGATTGCCGCAAACTGGCTGACTTCCTGCAGGGCGATGCCGTCTTGCTCTGCCGCGCGCAGCAAGGCGCGGGACACCGGATGGTCTGAGCGGCTGGCAAGGCTGGCTGCCAGGCTGCGGCAGCTGCTGGCGTGTTCAGTATCCAGTGCCTGCCAGGCTGTCTGTTCCGGCTTGCCATGGGTAATGGTACCGGTCTTGTCCAGTGCCAGCGTACGCAGCTGGCGGCCTTGTTCCAGCCAGACACCGCCCTTGATCAGTATTCCCTGACGGGCTGCAGCGGCCAGGCCGCTCACCACGGTAACCGGGGTGGAGATGACCAGCGCGCACGGGCAGGCAATCACCAGCAGCACCAGCGCTTTGTAGATCCATGCCAGCCAGTCGCCACCGGTGAATAGTGGCGGCAGGATGGCCAGCAAGGTGGCCAGCGCAAAGACGGTCGGGGTGTAGATGCGGGCAAAACGATCGACAAAGCGCTGGGTAGGGGCCTTGGCATCCTGCGCCTGCTCCACCGCATGCCGGATGCGCGCCAGCATGGTATCGCTGGCGGCGGCGGTGACGCGGTAATCGAAAGCGCCGTTTTCGTTCAGCGTGCCGGCGTAGACGCTATCGCCAGTCTGTTTTTCCAGCGGCATGCTTTCGCCGGTCATGGCGGACTGGTTGACCGTGGAATGACCGCTGATGATGACGCCATCCAGTGCAATGCGTTCGCCCGGCGCTACCCGCACTACTGCGTCCAGCGGAATGGCGTCCACCGGCATGTTTTGCCAGCTGCCATCGCCAGCTTGCACAGTGGCGCTGGGCGGCGTGAGTTGCAGCAGGCTGTCAATGGCATGGCGAGCCCGCTCCAGCGATCTGGCCTCGATGCGCTCGGCCAGGGTGAACAGCACCATCACCATGGCGGCTTCCGGCCATTGCTGCAGCAGCAGCGCGCCGGTAACGGCAATGCTCATCAGGGCATTGATGTTGAGGGTGAGGTGACGCAGTGCTATCCAGCCCTTGCGGTAGGTGCTGATGCCGCAAATGGCAATCGCTGCCAAAGCCAGCAAGGCTGCCAGCCAGCCAGGGGCTTTCAGCCAGTCACACAATTCGGCGGCCAGTGCCAGCAAACCGGCAGAGGCCAGCGGCCACCAGGGGGTAGGGGCGGCAGCGGAATCGGCCGGGGGCAGGGTGCCTGCCTCGGCTGCGGTTTCCGGGTTGAAGCCCAGCTCACGCAAGGCGCTCAGAATGGCAGGCAGTGCTGCCTTCTGGTGCGTGACTGTGAGCACGCGCTGCATCAGGCGGAATTCCAGCGCGACAACTTCGCTCATGGCGTCCAGCTGTTTGCGGATCAGCGCTTCTTCGGTGGGGCAGTCCATTTGCAGGATGCGGATGGGCGTAACCTTCAGCTCGCCTTCACTGCGCGCTCCGGCCAGTGTTTCCAGCGGCGCGCTGGTGCTGCCGCAGCAGTGGTCGTGGTGGTGATCAGCATGCTTGTGTCCATCCTGTCCGTGGCCATGATGGCTGTGGGCTGCTTTGTCGTGCGGGGCGGGTACACGCTTGTATCTGGCTTGCATGCTGGTCTCCTGTGTTGCATTGGCATACAGTTAACACCCTGTAGCAACTTCAAGGTCAACAGCTAAAGGGGAGTGCAATGAAAATTGGTGAATTGGCCAGACTGGCGGACTGTACCAGCGAAACCGTGCGCTTTTATGAAAAGACCGGGCTGTTGCCACCGCCACAACGCGAGGCCAACAACTATCGCAGCTATGGCGAGCGCCATCTGGAACGGCTGCGATTTATCCGTAACTGCCGGGCGCTGGACATGACGCATGAGGAAATCCACCAGTTGCTGTCACTGATGGCGGACCCGCAGTCCGATTGCGGCGGGGTGAACCAGGTGCTGGATGCGCATATCAGTCATGTGGATGCGCGCATTGCCGAACTGGTGCAGCTGAAAGCGCAGCTGGATGAACTGCGCCAGCGCTGCCAGCAGACACAGGCGCTGGACGCCTGCGGCATCTTGCAGGGTCTGGCCGAAATGGAAACCGCCGCCCGTCCGGAGCGCCATACCCATCTGTAAACGGGTATGGCTGCAGGGCAAAGCAGGTGGCGTTACACCTGATACTGCGCCACGGTGTTGAGTATGGTTCTGGCCTGCTTGTGCAGTTCACGTGCGGCATCGGCCGAGCTGCTGGCAGCAGACGAGTTTTCCTCTGCCATCTGGGCAATCTGTTCCACCCGCTGGGCAATGGTGGTGCTGGTGCTGGTTTGTTCGGAAATGCTGTGGGAAATGTCATGCACCAGTTCCCTGGCCTGCTGGGTATTGTCCTGGATGCGTTCGATGGCGCTGTTTGCACCGCGGGCGGCATCGGCTTCCTGATTGGCGCGTTCCACCACGCGTTCCATGCTGCCAACAGCATCCTGCGTACCTTGTTGCATCTGGCTGATGACCGTGGAAATTTCCGTGGTGGACTTGGCCGTGCGTTCTGCCAGCTTCCGCACCTCATCGGCCACCACGGCAAAGCCCCGGCCCATTTCACCGGCCCGCGCCGCTTCGATGGCCGCATTCAGCGCCAGCAAATTGGTCTGTTCGGCAATTTCCTTGATGATGTTCATCACCGTGGCCACCGTCTGACTGTCCTGACGCAAACTGGCCACCTGGCTTGCTGCCTGGCGGATGGATTCGGAAACCGCCGTGATGCCGCTCACCGTAGCTAGGATTACCTGCCCACCCTGGCTGGCGGTATCGCCTGCGGCACTGGTTTGCTGGTTGGCCTCCAGCGCGCGGTCGGACACATGGTTAATGCTGACCGTCATTTCCTCGATGGCTGCTGCCATGGCGGCTGCAGCTTCGCTTTGCAACTCGGAACTGCGGGCAATCTGCGTGGTGTTGCTGGCCATGCCCTCAATGGCCTGGTCGACGGATTCCACGCTGCGGCGGATATCCTGGAAACTGTCCTGCAATTGTTGCAGCAGGGCATTGAATGCCATGGCGGTTTCGCCCACTTCATCCTGGCGCATCACTTTCACCCGCAGGCGGAAATCCAGCGCCTCTCGCACATTGAACATCACGTCGCGCATGCCCAGCAGGCTGCTGCGAATGTGCCGGAACAGGCTGCCACCCAGCAGCGCACAGCCCAGCAGGCAGGCAGCAATGACCGCAATCGACATGGTGATAGCCTGCTGATAGGCCTGCCGGTTGTCATCGGCCAGCTTGCCCGCCAGCCGGTAGTTGAATTGCATGTGTTCCTGCAGGTTCTTGCTCAAGGCCGCAGTCGCAGCGCGCATATTGCCGCCGGTGATGGCCTGCTCGGCTTCCTGGGTCTTGTGCTGCCGTGACAGCTGCAACAAGGCATCGCGGGCGCTGCGATAGCTGGCCACCAGCTTGCGGTCCTGCTCCAGCAACTGGCGGTCCTCGGCGTCGACGATCAGGTCTTTTTCGTAACGGGCTGCGGCTTCATCAAAGCGTTTGTCCTGGGTATTGATGGCCTGCTGGTCTTTTTCTTTCTGACTGTCGTTTTGCGCAATGACATGGCGGTAAGTGCCGGTGCGCATCTGGGTCAGTGCATCCTGCATTTCATCCAGCGCAATGATGCTGGGGAAGGTATTGGCTGTCAGGTATTCGAAGCGGGCATTGGCCTGTTTTTGCTGATACAGGCCGAAGCCGCCGATACCTATCAATGCCAGCAAGGCAATGCCCAGTGTCAGTGCCAGTCGTTGCGAAATGTTCACGAAGCGCTCCCTGTCCTGAATTGTGTCGGATGACATAGTGTCGTAATAGACTGGAAGGTGCGGGCGACAAGTCACTAAAAATCAATATCTTGCCAAATGACAAACAAGTGGTGCTCCGCAGGCTGCGGCCTGTTGCTATGCCGTAAGGTGGCAGTCCGGCTGGCTGATGACACCCCAGATGGCAAAGTCCTGGCCGTAATCCGCCTCTATCGGCGGGTAGTCCGGATGAGCAGCCAGCAGGCACAGCCGCTGCCCGTTGCGCTGCAGGCGACGCACCATGAATTCGCCATCCACGGCGGCCAGCACCAGATTGCCTTGTACCGGGCTGCGCTGCGCATCGATGGTAAGGATATGCCCGGCAGCAATACCGGCACCGCTCAGCGAGTGGTCGGGCATGGTCAGATAGAAAGCCTGGCTCTGATCCGGGTTCAGGGTGGTTGTCATGGTGAATCTCCGCACTGTTGATTATGAAATTGTACAAAATCAAAACTGACAGGGCAAGCAGGCAATATCCATGTAAAAAAACTCTGAAGCATGTAGGGCAGGCACGGCCCCTTGTGGCAGCTATGACAAATTTTCCTTGCTGGAGCATGCTCTGGCTGGTTAACCTTCCAGCTTGAGACTATTCACCTTTTGCGGCGCAGGAGCCTTGCATGACCAAACAACAACTCATTGCCATCCTTTCCGAAAAAACCGGCTGCAGCAAAGTCGATGTCCTGCGCTTCATGGATGCGCTGGAACAGACCATTCGTGATGAGCTGGTCAGCGGTGGTGAGGTCACGCTGGCCAGTACCGGCAAGTTCAAGGTGAAAAATACGGCGGAGCGCAATGGCCGTAATCCGAAAACCGGCGAAACCGTGCTGATCCCGGCAAAGCGCAAGGTGGTGTTCACCCCCATCAAGCTGCTGAAGGAAGCCGTAGCCGGCTGACCGGCCATACCGGGTGACCGGTCATTGACATGAAAAGGACGCAGCGGCGTCCTTTTTTCATGCCTTCGGTCTATTTTGTGTGTAGTGCTGGATTGTTGCCTGAAACTGATCAATAACTAGAGAGAGCAGTAATAAATCTATTCAGTCAGTCTTTTATTTGATGTTTCGGGGAGGGATATGCATGAAACAGAGCGTTAATTGCTTCATCAATGCCAATATTGTGCATCAGCCTATTGAAAATGCCGGATGCATTTGAAATTGGTATTGACGTGTCGGATTGAAGCCGGGAACATTGCAGCACGCCGGTGGCCACCTCAGGCGGTGGTGTCAGCTAGCAATGTGTGGTTTTAAGTAATTATAAAAACAGGATCCTCCATGCGTACTCTCCGTTCCAGAATGCTTGCATTTGTACTGATGATTCTGGTAGCCATTTCGCTGTTGTTCTGCGGTGTGGCCTACTGGAAAATGAAAGAAGCGCTGCTCTCTTCCATCAGTGACCAGATTGTCCAGACGGCCAATAACAAGGTCAGCTTCATTACCGAGTGGGTTTCCACTCGTCAGAATATCGTCGGCTCTGCCTTGCTGCATTTTACCGAAGGGGACATGAAACCCATCCTTGACCAGTCGCAGGTGGCCGGCAAGCTGGATGACATGTATGTCGGTGAACCCAGCAAGAAAATGACGCAATTCACCGGCTCCACGCCAGTGCCTCCGGGTTATGACCCGACAGGCCGACCGTGGTACCTGGCGGCCAGCAATTCGCAGGACGCCATTGCCACTGCGCCTTACATTGACGCTGCTACCAAGAAGCCCATCATCACCTTTGCCAAGGCCCTGCGCAAAGATGGCCAGCTGGTTGCCGTGGCCGGTGGTGATGTCTCCCTGGTGCGCGTAGCGGACGAAGTGGTGTCCTCCAAGCTGCCGGGTGACGGCTTTGCCTTCCTGATTACCGGTGACGGCTCGGTGATTGCCCATCCGGTCAAGGATTCGGGCTTGAAGAAAATCAATGAAGTGATGCCGGGCTTTGATCTGAACAGTGTCAGCAAGGACGGCACACTGCAAACCATCAACCTGAACGGCGAAGCCAGCATGACTGCGCTGTATCCGGTGGGCAAGACCGGCTGGCTGCTGGGCGTGGTGGTGCCGGTGGCGGCGGCTACCGTGTCAGTGACCCACCTGATCGAGCTGATGATCGCGGTGCTGATTGCCGGTGTGGTGGTGGCGGCCTTGCTGGCAACCATCGGTGTGGCCCGCATGATGTCCGGCCTGACCGAACTGCGCGATGCAATGCGTAACGTAGCCAGCGGCGATGGCGACCTGACCCTGCACTTGCCGGTACGTTCGCAAGATGAAGTAGGCCAGATTGCCGAAGCCTTCAATGCCTTCGTCCACAAGCTGCATGGCATGTTCGTCTCGGTGCGCAACGATGCCGAAGCACTGGCACGCGATACCGCAGCCCTGCATCAGGCCGCCGAGAGCATTGCCTCGGATTCCCGCGTGCAGTCCAATGAACTGTCGGCCACGGCGGCAACGATCGAAGAAATCACCGTCAGCATCAACCACATTGCCGACAATGCCGGGGAAACCGAAGTACTGGTCGCTTCCACCCGTGAAAACTCGGAAGACTCCTACCAGGCCATGGAGCAAGTGGCACGCGAAGTGCAGTCCATCGTGCAGACGGTGGATGCCCTGCAAAGCGCCATGGGCGACCTGTCTTCGCATTCCGAACAGATTCGCGGCATTGTGGCGGTGATTCGTGACATTGCGGATCAGACCAACCTGCTGGCACTGAATGCTGCCATTGAAGCGGCCCGTGCCGGTGAACAAGGCCGTGGCTTTGCCGTGGTGGCGGACGAAGTACGCAAGCTGGCCGAGCGGACTGCATCGGCCACGGTAGAAATCGCGCAGATGATCAACAGCGTGATGAGCCAGACCGAAGTGGCAATCGGCCATACCAGCAAGACCAACGAGCGTGTTGCCACCGGGGTGGCAATGTCGCGTGAAGCGGCCGAGAAGGTGGGCCGCATCAAGGCCAGCACGCAGGACATTGCCAGCCGCATGTCGGAAATCACCAGCTCCACCAAGGAGCAGAGCACGGCGACCACGGTGATGGCGCAAAGTGCAGAGCGCATCAACACCAAGGCACTGGAAAGTGATGAGAACGTGCAACGCATTCTCACCATCATTCAGGACCTGTCGCGCCGTGGTGGTGATTTGCGCAACCTGGTGTCGCAGTTCAAGCTGTAAGCCCGGGCGCAGCAATCCCAAAGCAAAACCCCCGCTAGCCGGGGGTTTTGCTTTTCCTGCCTGCACGAGAGCTGGCAGCTCTCAGTTGTCCTGACCCTCGTCGTCAGCATAGTTGGCGCGAATCCGCAGGATTTCCGGCAAGGCCTTGCGAAAGGCGGCAATCAGTTGCGGGTCGAAGTGCGCGCCGGACTGGCCATACATATAGTCCAGCGCTTCTTCAAGCGGCAGGGCCTTTTTATAAGGACGGGCCGACAGCAGCGCATCAAATACATCGGCAATGGCCACGATGCGCCCGGCCAGTGGAATGGCCTCGCCACGCAAGCCGAAGGGGTAGCCACTGCCATCCCAGCGCTCGTGATGACTCAGCGCAATGATGCTAGCGGTTTGCAGCAGCTCGTCATCGTGACTGCCAATGATGTCGGCCCCCATTTGCGGGTGCTGTTTCATCAGCTTCCATTCTTCGGCATCCAGCTTGCCCGGCTTGAGCAGGATATGGTCCGGAATGCCGATCTTGCCGATATCGTGCATGGGCGCGGCCAGTTGCAGGATTTCCTGCGCCTTGCTGCCAAGGCCGGCCACTTCGGCGATCAACCGGGTGGCATGCGCCATGCGGATGACATGGTTGCCGGTTTCGTTGTCCTTGAACTCGGCGGCACGCCCCAGGCGCTGGATGATTTGCTGACGCGAGCTGAGCAGTTCGTTGGTGCGCTGAACCACCATGCGCTCCAGTTCGCGCGTCTGGTCGTACAAGGCCAGATGGGTGCGCACCCGTGCCTTGACCACCGGCGGGCTGATGGGTTTGGTGATGTAATCCACCGCACCGATTTCCAGCCCCAGCTTTTCATCCTCCACCGAACACATGGCAGTGACGAAGATGACCGGAATGTGCTGACGGTCCGGGTTGGACTTCAGCCGGCGGCACACTTCATGCCCGCTCAGGCCTGGCATCATCACGTCCAGCAGGATCAGGTCCGGCGGGGTGTCGGAATAGGCAATCTTGAGCGCCTTCTCACCATTGGGTGCCACCTTGATGGTGTATTCGTCTTCCAGGATGGCGGCCAGCAATTCGATATTGTCCGGCACATCGTCGGCAATCAGGATGCTTTGACGTTGTCTGAGATCAGCCATGGATAATGGGCTTTCGGTTGGCATGCATGTTCAGCTTGCTTGCAGCCGGACGCGCAACTGCGCCAGCTGCTGCAAGGCGGCTTCGTATTCATATTGTCCCGCCTGACGTGACAGCTGTTCGGCGGCGTCGGCGGCTTCGTGATCAGCCAGGTTGCGGAACAATTCCGCCGCGGTCTTGCTGGCGCGGATGTCATCGTCACGCAGTTGTTGTTCCAGCGTATCCAGCAATGCACGGATGCTGTCTTCACCGGCCAGCGGAATGGCAGCTGCTGGCGTCTGCTCCTGTTCCAGCTGCGCCAGCAGGGCTTGCAATTGCTGCTCCAGCCTGCTGATGGCCTGGTCACGGCTGTCGATATCGCTGTCCAGATGGTATTCCGCGTGGCGGCAGGCGGCGGCCAGCGCGTCCGCACCCAGATTGCCGGCCAGGCCCTTGAGGTTGTGCACGATGCGGCGGGCGGTTTCGGTGTCTGCCTGCTGCAAGGCTTGTTGCAGCCGCTGGCAGGCATCGCTTTCCCGCTCGCGGAAGCGATGCAACAAGCGCTGGTACAAGGTGGTGTCTCCGCCCATGCGCAGCAGGGCGGCATCGCGGTTCAGGACGACATCGCTGCTGCGGCTGCTGCCGGGCAGCGGCAGCTTGCCGGGCAGGCTTTGCGGCATGCCGGGGCGCAAGTGGCGCAGCAGGCAGGCATAAAACACCTGGATGTCGATGGGCTTGGCGATGTAGTCGTCCATGCCGGCATCCAGGCAGCGCTGTTCTTCCCCTTCCATGACATTGGCGGTCATGGCGACGATCTTGCTCGCGTTGTGACGTGTGTCCAGGCGTAACTGGCGCGTGGCTTCCAGTCCGTCCATCACCGGCATCTGGCAGTCCATCAGTATCAGGGCATAGTCCCTGGCGGCGGCCATCGCCACGGCCTGGGCGCCGTTTTCGGCCAGATCAGCCTGTATGCCGACCTGACGCAACAGTTCCAGCGCCACTTCCTGATTGGTCTGGTTGTCTTCCACCAGCAGGACCTGTGCGCCTTGCAGCAACTGGCGCAGCTGTGCCAGATCCAGCCGCGGGGCATTGCTGCCGACTTGCAGCGCCGGCTGATGACGGCAGGCGGTGTGAATGGCGTCCAGCAAGGTGGAGAAGGTGGCCGGCTTGTTGAAAATGCCGTCAACCGTGGTGTTGCCCAGAGCCTGGCTCAGGCTGTCGCAATCGTGCGCGGTGGCCAGCAGGCATACCGGGGTGTCCAGTTGTGTATTGGCCTGGATGCGGCGCAGGGTTTCCACCCCGTCCATGCCGGGCATTTTCCAGTCGATCAGCACCAGCTGATAGGGCAGTCCGGCATCCTGTGCCTGCTGCAGGGCCTGCAAGGCAGCCGTGCCGCTGTCCACCGACCATGCCTCCAGTTGCAGTGCTTGCAGCATGTGGACGAATACTTCGCGCGCTGCGGCATTGTCATCCACCACCAGCGCACGCATGCCACGGATGTCCGGCAGCGTGCTCAGTACCGGCTCGTTGGCATCCGCCTTGCCAAACTGGCAGGTAAAACTGAAGCAGCTGCCCTGTCCTGGCTGGCTGCTGACGGTGATATCGCCATCCATCAGTTGCACGATGTGCTTGCTGATGCTCAAGCCAAGGCCGGTGCCACCGTAACGGCGGGTGGTGGAACTGTCAGCCTGCGAGAAAGCCTGGAAAATACAGTCCTGCTGGGCCGCGCTCATGCCGATGCCGGTGTCGCTGACGGCAAAGTGCAGTGTCAGCTTGTCCTGTTCTTCCCGCTCCAGCCGCACGCTCAGCGTTACCTCGCCGGAATCGGTGAACTTGACGGCATTGCCCACCAGGTTGTTCAGCACCTGACCCAGGCGCAGCGGGTCGCCAATCAGCCGGGCGGGAACCGCGCTGTCAATGTCGAACAGCAGTTCCAGTCCCTTGTCCCGCACCCGCAGCGCCATCAGGTCGGCCACCCGGGCAATGACTTCTTCCAGCGCGAATTCGGTTTGCTCGCAACTGAGTTTGCCGGCTTCGATCTTGGAGAAATCCAGGATGTCGTTGATCAGGCCAAGCAGGCCGTTGGCTGCGGTATTGACCTTCTCCAGATAATTGCGTTGCTGCGGGCTCAGCTGGGTTTGCAGTGCCAGCTGGGTCATGCCGATGACGGCATTCATCGGCGTGCGGATTTCATGGCTCATATTGGCCAGGAATTCGGCTTTGGCACGGGTGGCGGCTTCGGCCTGATGGCGGGCGGCACGAGCTTCCTGCTCGGCAATCTTGATGGCGCTGACATCGACAATCACGCCAATCAGTCCGCCCGGGGTGCTGTCCTCGTGGCGGAAGCCGGTTACCGAATACAGCACGTGATGCAACTGCCCATCGGCAAAACGCAGCTGTTCTTCACGTGAAATGCGGCTGCAGTTGGCAATGACCGCTTCATCCTCCTGCTGGAAGATCTGGCGGGCGCTGGCCGGCAGGTACTCCAGCTCCAGCACCCGTTTGCCGATGAAGTTGCTTCTGTCTATGCCGAAGGCCTGCTCGTATGCCTGGTTGCAGCCGATGAAACGGGTGTCGGCACCCTTGTAGAAAATGGGATTGGGAATGGTATCCAGCAGAGCTTCCACCAGGGCTACCTGATGTTGCAGGTCGCTGGTGCGCTCGACCACTTTTTGCTCCAGCTCGGCGCGGGCCTGTTGCAGTTCGGAAGTTTTGACCAGCAATTGCTGACGCATTTGCTCCTGCGCGGCTGCCAGCTGGCGCACTTCCAGCCAGGGGGCTTGCAGGGCATCCTGACTGACCGCCTGTTGCAGCTCCAGCTGGCCGAAACGGACGCTGCCCTGTGCCAGCAATTCCAGTGGCCGGGCAAAGCGCTGTGCCATGCGCAGTGCCACCATGCCGGCACAAATCAGGGCGGCAATGCTGATCAGTACCAGCAGGATCAGGTCGCTGGCGGTGCCGGGCAGAAAGGAGGATTCGGGGGCAATCACCGCAATCCACCAGGTTTGGTCGCCAAGCGTCATCGGCTGGAACAGGCTGAACCACTCCTGCCCGTCTGCGGTGAAGCGGCTGGCTTGCCCGGCCAGCTGGCTGCGCAGCAGCCAGTGCGGATAGGCATGCGACAGGGGGCCGTTGTTCACCGTGGCCAGCGGGTGCAGTTGCTCGCCCGGCTGCAATTGGCCATCGGCATAGGGCAGGGCCAGCAGGCGGCCCTGTTCATCCAGCAAGGCCAGGGTTTTGGCGCGTTCCGAAGGCAAGGTGCCGGCCAGGCGGGACAGGCTGCTCAGGTTGACGTCATGGCCAATCACGAAGCGGCTGCCGTCACTGGCGGTCCAGCGGGTGGAGACAGTCAGGCCGATCTGGTGCGTGGTGTAGAAGGTATAGGGCCTGGTCCAGACAATGGCCCCGTCATCGTTGCTGGCCATGGCATTGCGAAACCAGGGGCGCTGGCGGGCGTCGTAATCCTGCTGCCGTGTCTCGCTGCGGATCAGCCTGCGTTGCCGGTCCCAGAAAAACCAGTAGGTGGTGCGGCCCCAGTGTGCCGGGTCGCTGATGCGATTGGTCCAGCCGCCGTTGGCATCATGTAGCAGCAGGATTTCGCGCCCGGACTGATGTGCCATGTTGACCGAGGCTATCTCGGCGTGGTTTTCAATGATGGGGAAAAAGAAATCGTTGAAGCGCTGCAGTTCGTGACGATTGGCCGCCAGCCATTCGGTCTGGCTGTTCCAGGTGCTGTTGCGGCCCCAGGACTGGCTGGCACGCAAGGTGTCCTGCACGCTGGACAGCAAATGCTGGGTGCGGGACTGCAATTGCTGGGCGGAAATCTGCATTTCCGACTGGGCCAGACTGTCGACAGTGCGCTGCACGATCAGGTGATAGCAGCCAAAGGCGAATACCAGGATGGACAGCAGGATCAATCCGCACATGCGCAGGACCAGACTGCTGGCGAAAGTCTTTTTCAATCAGCGCTCCAATACCGGCGTACTGTGCTGTGCTGCGATGAGGGGAGGAGTGTTTACCGGCCCGGTTGCGCCTGATTCAGAGGAGTAGAGCTGGCGATTTCCGTAGCGGCTTCATGATATTAACATGGTGGAAATCGCAAACTCAATTGTCATTGCAGATTGATTGCAGCCCGCGCCGGGGCTGGCTTCAGGGCTGGTTTCAGGATTGGGCCGCCTGGGCCGCGCGCAGCTTGTCCTTCTTGCTCATGCGCTTGCCCTTGATGCCGCCATTGCCGTCGACAAGCGGCGTGCTCACCGCTGCATCCTGCGGTTCGAAACCGGTAATGCGTTCCCGCTCAAGCTGTATCTGTTGACGCTTCTCGATCAGGCGGAAGTGGGCGGCGTTGTCAGCACAGACAAAGCTGATGGCCACGCCGCTGGCACCGGCACGGCCGGTACGGCCAATGCGATGGGTGTAATCCGCAGGTGAGCGCGGCAGGTCGTAGTTGACCACCATCTCCAGCCGGGCAATGTCGATGCCGCGGGCCGCCACATCGGTGGCCACCAGCACTTGCAGCCGGGCAGCCTTGAAGTCGGCCAGTACCTGGCCACGCTGGCCCTGGCTACAGTCGCCATGCAAGGCGGCGGCACGGATGCCTGCCTGTTGCAACTTGCCGCTGACGCGCTCGGCGCTGTGACGGCTGGCAACAAATACCAGCACCCGTTCCGGGTTTTCACTTTGCAGCAGATGACGCAGCAGCATGGTACGGCGGGCTGCATCCACTTCGATGGCCCGCTGGCGGATGGCCGGGCCATTTTCAGCCGAGGCCGGAATGTCGATGGTTTGCGGCTGTCGCAGCAATTGCGTGGCCAGTGTGCGCAACGCTGGCGGGAAAGTGGCGGAAAACAGCAGGTTCTGCCGGTAGGGCGGTAGCAAGTCCAGCAACTGCTTGATTTCGGCGGCAAAGCCCAGGTCCAGCAAGCGGTCGGCCTCGTCCAGCACCAGGGTGCTGACGGCAGACAGACTCAGCGCATTGTGTTGCAGCAAATCCAGCAAGCGGCCCGGCGTAGCCACCACGATGTCGGCACCACCGCGCAGGGCCATCATCTGCGGATTGATGGAAACCCCACCATAGGCCACCACCACCTTGGGATGGCGCGGCAGGCTGTCGCCCAGTTCGCGCAGGGTGGCACCCACCTGGATGGCCAGTTCACGCGTGGGCAGCAGGATCAGCCCGCGCAGCTGGCGGCGCTTGCTTGTGTGGTCGCTCAACCATTGTTGTAGCAGTGGCAGGCAGTAGGCTGCAGTCTTGCCCGAGCCGGTCTGGGCGGTAGCCAACACATCTCCCCCTTGCAGGATGGCGGGAATGGCAGCGTGCTGGATGGCGCTGGGGGTGGCATAGCCTTGGGCGGCGGCGGCATCGGCCAGCGCAGGCTGCAGGCCCAGAGAGGTGAATGGCATGAGCGGGACAGACGTAAAGAAGAATGAATGATGGAAGCGGCGGTAAAGCCGGCAGCGGCGCAGCAGTATCGGCTGGCTGACTGGCAGGGTCAAGCCTGCTGCGATCTTGGCAGCGGGCGCGGGCATTTACGGGTAGAATCGCGGCTCGCCAGCCAAAGTTAAAGCAATCTGCCCATGCAAGAAACAGAAGTCAAAGAACAGCCCAGATACGCCATCATCGCATCAGTCCAGTTGCCGGAAGTCAGCGATGTCGAGTTTGCCTCCTCGCTGGCCGAGTTGAGCGAACTGGCCAAGACCCTGGGTTTTCAGGTGGTGCATACCTTTGTCCAGAAGCGTAACGGCTTTGACCGTACCGCCTATCTGGGGGTGGGCAAGCTGGAAGAAATCCACATGTATGTCAATCGCGGCTTGCGCGCTGATGAGCTGGCCGATGCGCCGCAATGGCTGGACCCGTCCGCCATTGAAATTGACGTACTGCTGGTGGATCACGAAATCTCCCCGTCCCAGGCGCGCAATCTGGAGCTGGCTGTCGGTTGCGAAGTGATGGACCGCACCATGGTGATTCTGGAGATTTTCCACCGCAATGCCCGCTCACGCGCGGCCAAGGCGCAGGTGGAAATCGCCCGGCTGGGTTACATGGCACCGCGCCTGCGCGAGGCGGCCAAGCTAGCTGGCCCGCAAGGCCGTCAGCGTAGCGGCATGGGTGGCCGTGGTTCGGGTGAATCACATACCGAGCTTGACCGCCGCAAGGTGCGCGACCGCATTGCCGAACTGCAACGTGAAATCCTGGCGATGGAGCTGGAACGCAAGACCCAGCGTGCCCGCCGTCTGGAACGGCAGGGCCAGGGCCTGGCCGGGGTGTCGCTGGTGGGCTATACCAATGCCGGCAAATCCACCCTGATGCGGGCACTGACCGGTAGCGAAGTGCTGGTGGCCAACAAGCTGTTTGCCACGCTGGATACCACGGTGCGCGCCATCTACCCGGAAAGCGTGCCGCGCGTGCTGGTGAGCGATACCGTGGGCTTCATCAAGAACCTGCCGCACGGCCTGGTGGCCTCGTTCAAATCCACGCTGGAAGAGGCGCTGGATGCCGGTCTGCTGCTGCATGTGATCGACGCCAGCGACCCGGGCTTTGAGCGCCAGCTGGAAGTAACCGATACCGTTCTGCATGAAATCGGTGCTGATGAGGTACCGCGTATCCGCGTGTTCAACAAGATCGACCACGTGGCAGACGAAAGCGGCTGGCTTGCCGAGCTGGAACAGCGTTACCCCGGCTGCGTGGTGATGAGTGCGCGCCGTCCGGAAGATGTGTCCGCCTTGCGCGCCCGCATCGTGGCATTCTTCCAGCAAGACCTGACCGAGGATGAAATCCTGCTGCCGTGGTCGGCCCAGCAATTGCGCGGGGAAATCTACAGCCACTGCCAGGTGCTGGAAGAACGGGCGGATGAAGAGGGCAGCTGGTTCCGCGTGCGTGGCGAGCCGGAACAATTGCGCCGTCTGCACGAAAAACTGAACCCCGGTTCTGGCGGGCGGGAAAAGGAATACTGGGAAGTCTGAAACCCGGCATTCTGAACATGCAAAAGCCCATGTTGTTGCAACATGGGCCTTTTGTTGTGCTGTCGCGTCAGCCCGGCACACCCAGAATCACGCTGGAGGCCTTGAAGATGGCGGTGGCGCTGCAGCCGGTCTGCAAGCCCATGTCTTCGGCACTGCCATTGGTGATGATGGCGGCGATGCTGACCCCGGCGGCAATTTCGATCACCACTTCGCTATTGACTGCGCCGGGAATCAGCCTGCTCACCGTGCCGCGCAACTGATTGCGCGCCGACAGGCGGATGTCGTCATCTTGCGTACCAACGATCACCGATGAAGCCTTGATCAGCGCATAGGCCGTCACCCCCGGTTCCAGCCCCAGGCTGGCGACGCTGTCGTGGGTGACCACGGCCACCAGGCGCAGGCCATCGGTGATTTCCACTTCCACTTCGTCATTCACCGCACCGTTCCTGACGGCTACCACCTTGCCCAGAAACTGGTTGCGCGCGCTGGTTTTCATGCTCATGCCTCCCAATAGCAGCAAGTCGTCGGCCATGCCGCTGGCCTGACGCTGCAGATTGCGCAGGAACTGCTGATGTTCCCGCTCGATGATCTGGTAATTGGCCACCAGCTGGCGGCCACGTGCGGTCAGCCGGGTACCGCCACCGCCCTTGCCACCGGACAGCCGCTCCACCAGCGGCTCACCGGCCAGATTGTTCATGTGGTCGATGGCATCCCATGCTGCTTTGTAGCTCAGCCTGATATCGCGCGCTGCCTGACTGATGGAGCCGCAGACATCGATTTGCGCCAGCAAGGCCAGATGCTGCGGGCTGCCGAATTTTTCCCCGGCCAGGTTCAGCCACAATGCGCCTTGCAGGGTGATGTCCTGTTGCTTCATGTCAGATTTCCTGTCCCGGATGGGTGGCAAACGGTGCGCTCCTGATTGCTGTGGCATTCCGGCGGCTTGAGGCCTGGGCGACCCAACTGCTCTGCCAGCTCTGCATAGAGGAAATGCTTCCATTTGGCATCGCCCCGATTGCGCACATACAGGGGGTAGAGATAGCACTGCAACAGCTGGTTCAGCTCGTGTCGGGACGACAGGCCCATGTCCTGCCACAGGTGGCGGTTGCCCAGGCTGGCTACGGCCACTGCATGTGCCAGCCAGCGGCCATGTTGCGGATTTTCCGCCGCCGAGCGGTTGGCCAGCAGCATGAGCAGCAAATCATTATGCAAGGGTGGGCGCTGGGCCAGCAGTTGCTGGTACTGGGCATCGGGCAAGGCTTCCATGCTGCCAAGCGCTGGCGCGCAGGCGGACAGCACCTCCAGCAAGTCTGCTTGCGACAGGCCCAGTGTCCAGGCAAACAGTGGCAGCTCACCATCCTGCGCATTGCGCAGCACACCCAGCACCGCACGGCTGAGCAGACGGAAGGCCTGTTGTTGCCGGAAATCATCCATGGGGCGTCTCCGTCAGGTCCGCAGGTGGCTGACCAAGCCGACCATCCTGCAGGTATAAGGTTTGCTGGCCGAAGGCGCGCACGTCTGCCGCATCGTGGGTAATCAGCAGCATGGGGATGGACAGGCGCTGCAACAGCTCGGCCAGCTCGCCGCGTAATTGCTGACGTAGCGCCGGGTCCAGCGCGGAGAAGGGCTCATCCAGCAGCAATGCGCGTGGCTGAGCCACCAAGGCACGCGCCAGCGCGGTGCGCTGGCGCTGGCCGCCGGACAGGGTGGCTGGCAGTTGATCGGCCAGCGATTGCAGGCCGAAAGCTTCCAGCCAGTAATCAACAGCCTCCAGTTGACGGCGGCGTCCGGGGTTGAGCCAGCCGCGCTGCAGGCCAAAGCCGATGTTCTGCCGCACGCTCAGGTGCGGAAACAGCGCGTAGTCCTGAAACAGATAGCCCAGCTGCCTTTGCTGTGGACTCAGGCAGATGCCTTGTGCGCTGTCGAACAGACAGCGGCCGTCCAGCCGGATATGGCCGGCATCCGGACGATGCAGACCGGCAATGGCCTTGAGCAGCAGGCTTTTGCCCGCACCGGACGGGCCGTAAACCACCAGCTGCTGGCAACTGCTTTGCAATGCGATGTCCAGCGAGAAGCTGCGCTGACCGCTGCGCAGGGTGTGGCGGATGGAAAGATCAAAGCGGGGTGTTGTCATGTCAGCGCTCCGCTACCCGGCCTGGAGCCAGCTTGCCGGCCAGCAGCAGGACCAGGATGCAGACTACGGAAGTCACCAGCACCAGCCGGTTGGCACTGTCGTCCTGACCGGCCTGCACCGCTTCGTAAATGGCCACCGACAGGGTCTGGGTCTTGCCGGGAATGCTGCCCGCCACCATCAGCGTGGCACCGAATTCACCCAGTGCGCGGGCAAAGGCCAGCAGCAAGCCAGCCAATATCCCACGCCAGGCCAAGGGCAGGGTGATGCGAAAGAAAATGCCGATTTCCGAGATACCCAGCACGCGGCCGGCCTGTTCCAGCTGGCCGTCCACCGCTTCAAATGCCGCTCTTGCCGGTTTGTACACCAGGGGAAAGGCCACCAGCGCGGCAGCAATCACCGCGCCTTGCCAGGTGAAGATCAGGTTGATGCCGAACTGCTCCTGCAGCCAGCCACCCAGCGGGCCGCGCCTGCCCAAGAGGGTGAGCAGGTAATAACCCAGCACGGTGGGCGGCATCACCATGGGCAGGGTCAGCAAGGTGTCCAGCAGATTACGGCCGGGAAAGCGCCCGCGCGCCAGCAACAAGCCTACCCCCACACCCAGCAACAGGTTGAGCAGGGTGGCGCAGCCCGCCACCCGCAGCGACAGGCCCAGTGCAGTCCAGGCCGGGTCATTCATCCAGTCAGTCATGGTCAGGGTTTGCTGAATCCGTAGCGGGCCAGAATGGCCTGGGCAGCAGGCGACAACAGATAGCTGACAAAGCGTTGTGCCTCGGCGGCATTGGCCGCGCTGGTGGTGCGTGCCACCGGATAGCTGATGGTTTCATCCAGCGGCACGGCAAACGCCACTTTCACCTTGTCCGGCATGATGGCGGCGTCGGTCTGGTAGACAAAACCGGCTTCCACCTCGCCACGGGCTACGTAATCCAGCGACTGGCGTACGTTCTGGGTGTTGATGGCCTTGGCCTCCACCGCTGGCCACAGGCGGGCATTTTCCAGCGCCCGCTTGGCGTAGCGGCCTACCGGCACGCTGGCCGGAACGCCCAGTGCCACATGCTTGATGGCAGGCTGTTGCAGGTCGGACAGCTGTTGCAGCTTCAGCTTGCTGTCGGCAGGCACAATCAGCACCAGCGTATTGCGGGCAAAGTCCTTGCGGTCGGCACTGTTCACCAGTTTCTGCTTTACCGCGCTGTCCATGGTTTCCTGATCGGCCGAGGCAAACACATCCACCGGTGCTCCCTTGGCCATTTGCTGCAACAGTGCGCCGGAAGCGGCAAAGTTGAAGTTGACCTTGCTGCCCGGATTTTTCGCTTCAAAACTCTGGGCAATATCCTTGAAGGCATTGGTGAGGCTGGCGGCGGCAGAAACAGTGATTTCCCCGGCCAGGGTATGTCCTGCCAGCAACATGCTGCACAGGGAAAGGGCAATCCGCCTTGCTTTCATCGGGCACTCCGGTGTGAGGGACGAGTGCGTAATATACCCGGATATATAACGCCAAGAAATAATCCTTCCGGGGAATGGGCAATCGGCCGGCGTTGTTAGCAGTGAATGGTGGGGGTTTGGGGTGTGGCACAAAAAAAGCCCGGGCAGCTGAGTGGCTGACCGGGCTTTGTGACGGAAGCTCAGGCGGCAGATAATTCTGCACGCCGTGGCAAGTCCGGCCCACGGCGCGAGCAGGTGATGGCAGCGGCGCGGATGGCAAATTGCAGCAGGGTATTGATTTGCACTTTATCCAGGCTGTCCAGCGCGGCCGGACTGGCCAGACCCTGCTCGGCCAGATGGCACAGCAAGGCAGCCTGGAAGGTGTCGCCCGCGCCCACGCTGTCCACCACGTCCACCGGTAAGGCCGGCAGCGACCATTCGCCGTGGTGCGGGCTGAACACGGTGACGCCATCGCCGCCACGAGTCAGTATCACCAGACTGCATTGCCCGCCCAGCCAGCGGCGGGCGGCTTCTTCCACCGGCAAGTCCGGGTAGAGCAGTTGCAGGTCTTCGTCGCTCACCTTGATCAGATGAGCATGGTTGGCATGGAAGTCCAGCACGCTGCGCCAGCGGTTCAGGTCCGGCTCCACGTTCAGGCGGATGTTCGGGTCCAGGCTGATCAACCGCTGCTTGCTTTCGCGCGCCACCAGCTGTTGCAGGCTGTCACCGGTGGGGTGGCTCACCAGCGCATACGACCCGACATGAATCCCCTGTACCGCATCGTCCAGCTGCGGCAGGTCGGCAAGGCTAAGGCTGGCTTCCGGTGCCTTGTCACCATAAAAGCTGTATTGCGGCTTGCCTGCGGTATCCAGCCCCACCAGCGCCAGTGTGGTGGGCAATTGGCGACGCTGCAGGTGGCGGCAATCCACGCCTTCCTGTTCCAGCACGGCAAGCAACTGCCGGCCAAGGAAATCCTCTGCTATGCCGCTGAACAGGGCAGTGCGCTGACCCAGCCGCGCCAGCCCGATGGCGACATTGAAGGGCGAGCCGCCCGGCACCGCCTGATAACGCAGTTGTGGCCAGCAGTCGGCACTGGCGGGCTGATCGACAAAAAAGTCGAACAGTGCTTCTCCACAAACCAGAAACATGAAGTTCTCCTGCACTCAATCGTTTGGCAGTGCTTGCAGCCACTGCGCCAGTTTTTCGGTATCGGCGGCAAACAGGCGGATGCCCTCGGCCAGCTTTTCGGTTGCCATTGCGTCTTCATTCAGCGCAAAGCGGAAGCGGCTTTCATTGACGGCATCGTCCAGCAGGCTGGCGGGCAGGGTGTCTTCCCCTAGCTCCATGCCGGCATGCAGTTGCGGCTGTAACACGCCATCCGCCTGTTGCAGCTGTTGCAGCTGTTGCAGCAAATCCGGGCTGATGGTGAGCAGGTCGCAACCGGCCAATGCCAGGATCTGCCCGGTGGAGCGGAAGCTCGCTCCCATCACTTCGGTAGCAAAGCCCTGCTGGCGCAGCAGGGCGTAAATGCGCCGTACCGAGCGTACGCCGGGGTCGTTGACGCCGGCATGCGCGGCTTCGTCCCAGCTGGCCCCGGCGGTTTTCTTGTACCAGTCGTAAATGCGGCCGACAAAGGGCGAAATCAGGCGCACGCCAGCGCGGGCACAGGCGGCGGCCTGTACCGGGGCAAACAGCAGGGTGAGGTTGCAGTGAATGCCGTCGCGCTCCAGCGCCGCTGCCGCCTGAATGCCTTCCCAGGTGGCGGCTATCTTGATCAGCACGCGGGATGTGTCCACTCCGGCAGCCTGATACAGGGCAATCAGCTGGCGGGCCTTGGCCTCGGTGGCTGCACGGTCGAAAGACAGGCGCGCATCCACTTCGGTGGAGACCCGGCCCGGCACGCTGTCCAGAATGCGCAGGCCAAAGGCAATCAGCAGTGCGTCGATCTGCTGCTCGACAGGCAGTTGGCGCTTGTCTGCCAGCGTATCCAGTACCAGCTGGCGGTAGGCCGGCTGCTGGGCCGCCTTGAGAATCAGGGACGGATTGGTGGTGGCGTCCTGCGGTGCGTACTGGCGGATCAGCTGGAAGTCGCCGGTGTCGGCCACCACGGTGGTGTATTGCTTGAGTTGTGCCAGCAAGTTCATGCTCAGGCCTCTTGATGCGGAACCGGTCGGTTCCGGTAGATGTCACGGAAAAGTTGCAGACGGCCTTGCAGCGCCTGATGGCGCTGGGCATCCGGCTGATACACGGCCTGCACCGGCGGCCTGGTGCATACGGTGGCGATATCACCCCCCGCAGCCAGCCAGCCCAGCCGGGCGGCGCCCAGCGCACCGCCGGCTTCACTGCCCACGTGGGTGACAATATCCAGTTGCAGCGCATCGGCCAGCAGTTGTGCCCAGAACGGGCTGCGCGCGCCACCACCCACCAGCGACAGCTGGCTGACCTGACTACCGGCGGCACGCAGCGCATCCAGCCCATCCACCATGCCGAAGCTGACGCCTTCCAGCACCGCATAGCCCAGCGCAGCGCGGTCGTGCGCCTGGGTCAGGCCCCAGAACACGCCGGGGGCGAATGGGTCGTTGTGCGGGGTGCGTTCGCCGGACAGATAGGGCAGGAATACCGGCGCACTGGCGCGCGCCTCGTCCGGCATGGCTTCGATTTCCTGCAGCAGGCTGGCTTCATCCACGCTGGTGAGCTTGCAGAACCAGCGCAGGCAACTGGCGGCGGCCAGCATCACGCTCATCTGGTTCCAGCGGCCGGGCAGGGCATGACAGAAGGTATGCAGGGCGGAGGCCGGATTGGGGCGGAAACTGTCGTCCACCACAAACATCACGCCGGAGGTGCCAAGCGAGAGGAAACCATCCCCCGGTTGCACCGCGCCGATTCCAACCGCACTGGCCGCGCCATCGCCAGCACCACCGGCCACGATGACGTCATCACCCAGACCCCAGGCGGCGGCGACTTCCGGCAGCAGGCTGCCCGCAGCTTGCAGGCCTTCCACCAGTTGCGGCATCTGCTCGCGCCGCATGCCGGAGGCGGCCAGCAATTCGTCCGACCAGTCGCGCTCGGCTACATCCAGCCACAAGGTACCGGACGCATCCGAGGTGTCACACACCTTGGCCCCGGTCATGCGCAGGCGCAGGTAGTCCTTGGGTAGCAGTACGGTAGCGGTGGCGGCAAACAGCTCCGGCTCGTGGCTGGCCACCCACAACAGCTTGGGTGCGGTAAAGCCCGGCATGGCCAGGTTTCCTGCCAGCTGGTGCAGACGCGGCGCAGCAGCCGTCAGTGCCTGGCATTCGGCCACACTGCGCAAGTCGTTCCACAAAATGGCCGGGCGCAATACCCGGTCGTGCTCGTCCAGCAGCACTGCGCCATGCATCTGGCCGGACAGGCCGATGGCGCGCACGCCGGCAAAGGCCGCGCCAGCCTTGTCTCGCAGCTTGGCAATGGCCTTGCTGGTGGCCTGCCACCAGTCTTCCGGCTGCTGCTCGGACCAGCCGGGCCGTGGCCGGGATACGCTCAGGCTTTCCCCGGCGACGGCCAGCAGGCCTCCAGCCTCATCCAGCAGGACAACCTTGACTTCCGAGGTGCCCAGATCAATTCCAAGATACATCGCTCTCTCCAGCGGATTGCCCGAATCAGCCTGCCTGTATGCCATCCAGCCACTGGTCGACTTTTTGCAGCGCCGCACGCAGCGGTGCTTCCAGTTGAGCTGTGCCAGCCAGGCTGCCCCATAGCATGGGGTCGGCGCAGAAGGCGGCCACCGGGTCGGCGGCGGTCAGCATCTGGCGGCAGGCAGCGGCGTCCATGATACCGTCCTGATAGGTGTATGGCAGTGTATTGGCTTGCCAGCGTTGCAGGAAGCGGAAGAACAACGCCGGCAGCATGCAGGTGGCCTCCGGCACCGCACCACGCGCCACAGATTGTTGCAGGGTGGGGGCGATGAAACCCGGCACCTTGGAGAAGCCGTCAGCAGCCACGCGCTGGTTGCTGTCGCGGATGTGCGGGTTGCCAAAACGCTCCAGCACGGTGTCGCGGTAGGCCGCCAGATCCAGCGGGCTGGGGCTCAGGCAGGGGATAACGTCCTGGGTGACGTAATCGAAAGCCATCTGGCGGATGGACGGCACGGCGGTGCTTTCGTCAATGCTGGACAGGCCGATCAAGGTGCCGGCCCAGGCAATGCAGCTGTGACTGGCGTTGAGGATGCGAATTTTGGCTTCCTCATACGGCAGTACCGATTCCACCATTTCCACGCCTACCGCCTCCAGCGCCGGGCGACCGGCAATGAAGTTGTCTTCCACCACCCACTGGATGAAGGACTCGCCCATGATGGCGCAGGGGTCGTGCTTGCCGGTGGCTGCCTGTACCCGCGCGACAACTTCCGGCGTGGGGCGCGGGGTGATGCGGTCCACCATGCAGTTGGGGCTACTGGTGTGGCTATCCACCCAGTCCAGCAAACCGGTTTCGCCACGCAATTGCAAGAACTGCTTCAGTCCGCTGTGAAAGCGCTCGCCGTTATGGCGCAGGTTGTCACAGTTGAGCAGGGTGACCGGGGTGCCGCTGTCTGCCATGCGGGTGCGCAGGATGGCGGCAATCGCGCCGTAGATGGTGTTAAGGCCGCCTTGCAGGTCGGCTGCGAGGTCGGCATTGGCGGTGTCCAGTTGCAGATGCTGGTCCAGGTAGTAACCACCCTCGGTCACCGTGAAGGAAATCACCCGCGTGTTGCTGTCCGCGCCCGCCGCAATCAGCGCGGCTAACCGGTCATCCCAGGGAATGACGGCCTGAATGGCGTGGATTTCCTCATAGCGGTGCTCACCTGCCGGGGAGATGGTTTCCAGCGTGTACACGCCGTTTTGTGCGGCCAGCTGTTCCAGCAGTGGCGACATGTCGGCGCGGATATTGCCCAGCAAAAGCTTCCAGGCGGGCTGGCCCTGCTTGGCCAGCTGGTCCAGATACCAGGCCTGATGCGCGCGGTGGAAGGAACCGGCACCAATGTGCATCCAGCCGGGCTGTTGTCGGGATGAAGTCATGATCTGTGCTTCCTGTGTTTGGCTTGTTCAGGGCGCAGCCGTCCCCGCGCCCCTGCCGTATGGGCAAGGGCGGTGCAGGCGCGGCAATGCTTGGTATCAGTGCTGGGTGGGCGGGGTGGTGCGTGGCATGGCTTCACCCTTGCTGTCGAACAGATGGCAGTGGTGCGGCTTGATGGAGAAGCCCACTGCGCTGCCGTTAGCTACTTCCAGCGCGTCCGGGATGCGGCTGATCAACGGCTCTTCGGCGCTGGCGGAGGCGGCATAGATATAAGAGAAGTCACCCAGCCCTTCCACGGTGCTGACCGTGGCCTTGATCACCGGCTTGTCGCTGTCCAGTTGCAGGTATTCCGGCCGTACACCAATGCTGACCGCATCGCCGGGCTTGATGCCGCGCGCCGCCACACACACCTGTTGCAGGCCGCCGTTGTTGATTTGCACGGTGACGGTTTCGGCATCGATGGCGCTGACGGTGCCGTCGATGAAGTTCATCTTGGGCGAACCGATAAAGCCCGCGACAAAACGGTTGGCCGGGTGGTGGTACAGGGTTTTCGGGCTACCCACCTGTTCGATGCGCCCGGCAGACAGCACCACGATCTTGTCGGCCAGCGTCATGGCTTCCACCTGGTCGTGGGTGACGTAGATCATGGTGGTTTTCAGGTCCTGATGCAGACGGGAGAACTCCAGCCGCATTTTCACCCGCAGCGCGGCATCCAGATTGGACAGCGGCTCGTCAAACAGGAAAACCTTGGGCTCGCGGGTGATGGCGCGGCCAATGGCCACACGCTGGCGCTGGCCGCCGGACAGCGCCTTGGGCTTGCGGTCCAGCAGGTGGTCGATATGCAGGATGCTGGCAGCCTTGCGCACGGCGGCATCTATCTCGCTTTTGGATTTGCCCGCCAGCTTCAGGCCGAAGGCCATATTGTCGTACAGCGACATATGCGGGTAGAGCGCATAGGACTGGAACACCATGGCGATGCCACGCTTGGCGGGCGGCACGGCATTCATGCGGTCCTCGCCAATCAGCAAATCACCACCGCTGATGTCTTCCAGGCCAGCAATCATGCGCAGCAGGGTGGACTTGCCGCAGCCGCTGGGGCCGACAAACACCACGAATTCTCCATCCTGAATGTCCAGATTGATGTCGCGCATCACTTCCGGGTTGTCGCCATAGCGCTTGCTTACATTACGCAGGTTGACGCTTGCCATGTCTTGTCTCCTCCGGCGGCTTGAGTCGCCGCTTTTGTCATTGCTTGTTGTGTTGGCTCAGCAGGGCCACCAGCTCGGGCAGGCGCTGCATGTCATTGAAGGTGGTGCAGGCCCCACAGGCCAGCAGCTTGTCGGACTGGCCGTCGGCCACATGCCCGGCACCGGTAAAGCCCAGCACCGTCATGCCGGCAGCCACCGCAGCGCGTACGCCGGTCACGCTGTCTTCCACCACCAGGCAGTGCAGCGGTGCTACGCCAAAAGCCTGGCTGGCGGCCAGATACAGCGCCGGGTCCGGCTTGGCCGCGCCCACTTCGTCAGCGCAGAACACGCGCCCCTCAAACAGCGGAGCCAGACCGGTCTTGTCCAGTGCGGCACGTACCCGGTGCCCGGCGCTGTTGCTGACCACCGCCCGCGGCAGCGGCACGGCGGCCATGGCAGCGGCCACGCCGGGTATCAATTGCAGGCGCTCGGCCACTTCGCCTTCCACCGTGTCACGCAGTTGCTCGATGTCTGACGCCGACAAGGACAGGGGGTGGTGACGGGCGATGTCGGCCAGCAGCGCATCCAGCGTCAGGCCAAGCCGTGGCAGGATGGCGGCAGCCACATCGATGCCGGGCATGCTGGCGGCCAGTTCGCGCTGCAACACTTCAAAGGCGATGGCTTCGGTGTCCAGCAGTACGCCGTCGCAGTCGCTGATCAGATGGGTGAAGGTCTGGCTCACTTGACCGCTCCAAAGGTAAGGCCGCGTACCAGTTGCTTTTGTGCCAGCCAGCCCAGCACCATGATGGGCGCGACAGCCAGCAGGGAGGCTGCGGACAGCTTGGCCCAGAACAAGCCTTCCGGGCTGGAGTAGGAGGCGATGAACACCGTCAGCGGCGCGGCATGCGAGCTGGACAGGTTGATACTCCAGAAGGCCTCGTTCCAGGACAGGATCAACAGCAGCAGGCCGGTGGAGGCCAGGCCCGGCAAGGACATCGGCAACAGCAGGTGGATGATTTCCTGCCAGGTATTGGCACCGTCAATGCGCGCGGCTTCCAGGATCTCCTTCGGTACTTCGCAGAAGTAGGTAAAGGCCATCCACACCGCGATGGGCAGGTTGATCAGCGTATAGATGATGATCAGCCCGCTGACGGTGTCCAGCAGCCCGCTGTTCTTCCACAGCAGGTAGACCGGCAGCAGCACGCCGACTGAGGGCATCATCTTGGTGGACATCATCCACAGCAGGATTTTCTGGCTACGCGGGCCGGGGAAGAAGGCCATGCTGTAGGCCGCCGGAATGGCCAGCAGCAGGCTGAGCACGGTAACGCCCAGCGAGATGGCGATGGAGTTGCCGGCAAAGGACAGGTAGTCGCTGCGGGCAAACACCTCGCGGAAGCTTTGTAGCGTGGGCTGGAAAATCACGCTCAGCTGGTAGGCCTGCTCCTCGGTCTTGAAGGCGGTGATCATCATCCAGAAGATGGGGAAGAACACCAGGATGGCCAGGCTCCAGGCCACGGCCGTGGTGATGCCATAACGCAGGCGGCTGTGGGCGACGCTCATTGCTCGTTCTCCCCTTTGAGGTTGCTGGCCAGCATGCGCACCAGGAATACCGACACGATATTGGCCAGTACCACGGCCAGGATGCCGCCGGTGGACGCCATGCCCACATCAAACTGTTGCAGGCCCATGGAGTAGATCAGGAAGGACAGGGTGGTGGTGGCCGTACCCGGACCGCCCGCCGTGGTGGTGTAGATTTCGGCAAAAATAGACAGCAGGAAGATGGTTTCAATCATCACCACCACGCCGATGGCACGCTTCAGGTGCGGCAGCACGATGTAAAAGAACATGGAAAACGGGCCGGCACCGTCAATCTGCGCGGCTTCCTTTTGCTCCGGGTCCAGCGACTGGATGGCGGTCAGCAGAATCAGGAAGGCAAACGGCAGCCATTGCCAGCTGACAATCATGATGATGGAAAACATCGGGTACTGGCCCAGCCAGTCGATGGGCTGCAGGCCCAGTGCATGCATGGCCGCGGCCAGGAGGCCGTATACCGGGTGCAACAGCATGTTCTTCCAGATCAGCGCACTGACGGTGGGCATGACAAAGAAGGGTGCAATCACCAGCAGGCGCGCAATGCCACGACCAAAGAACTCCTGGTCGAACAGCACCGCCAGCAGAACACCGCCCACCACCGAAATCAGCAGTACCGCGCCGGTCAGCAGCAGGGTATTGAAGATGGACGGCAGGAAAGACGGGTCGCTCCACAGGAAGCGGTAATTATCCAGCCCGACAAAACCGGACTCGTCCGGGCTGAGCAGGTTGTAACGGGTGACCGAAAAATAGATGGTCATCAACAGCGGCACTACCGACCACAGCAACAGGCTGAGGACAGCGGGGGACAGCAGCCAGCGCTGTGCCCAGACGGATTTGCGTGCGTTGCCGGCAGCGTCAGCGACATGGGGCTGGCCGCTTTCAACTGCGGGCACTGCCTCGCGGGTGGGGGAGTTCATCAATACTGCTCCAGCAAAACGGGAATCACAGGCAGGGTTGGCCAGACACAGGCGACAGGACAGCGCCCGGCCTGGCCATGACTGCGCTTACTTCTGGTAACCACCTTGCACCACGGCGCGGTTGGCAGCGGCCTGACCGGCCTTCAGTGCTGCATCCACGGTGGTGTTGCCAGCCAGAGCGCCGGAGATGGACTGACCCACCACGGTGCCGAAGGACTGGAATTCCGGAATGCCGACAAACTGGATACCGCTATACGGCACTTTTTTCAGTGTGGCGTCGGTGGGATTGGCCGACTGGATGGCATTCAGCACAAAGCTGGCAAACGGCGCGGCCTTCTGGTATTCCGGCTGCTTGTAGGTGGAAATGCGGGTGCCCGGCGGAACCGAAGTCCAGCCCAGGTCCTTGGCCACCAGCTTGATGTAGTCCTTGGAGGTGGCCCATTGCACAAACTGCTTGGCGGCGGCTTCCTGCTTGGAGGACTTGGGAATGGCCAGGGACCACGACCACAACCAGCTGCTGCCCTTGGGCGTGACACCGGTGGGTGCCATGGCAAAGCCCACCTTGTCGGCCACTTGTGATTCCTTGGGGTTGAACAGCATGCCGGCTGCCACGGTGGCGTCAATCCACATGCCGCACTTGCCGCTGGCAAACAGGGTCAGGTTTTCATTGAAGCCGTTGGTGCTGGCACCGGGCGGGCCGTACTTTTGCAGCAGGTCCACATAGAAGCCGACCGACTTTTTCCATTCCGGGCTATCGATGGTGGGATGCCATTTCTCGTCAAACCAGCGCCCGCCATTGGTGTTGATCAGGGTGGACAGGAAGGCCATGTTCTCGCCCCAGCCGGCCTTGCCACGCAAACAGATGCCATACACGCCACCTTTTTCCTTCAGTACCTTGGCGTAATCGGCAATCTGGGTGTAAGTCGGCTTTTCCGGCATGGTGAGGCCCAGTTTGCTGAACAGGTCCTTGCGGTAGAAAGTCATCGAGCTTTCCACGTAGAACGGCAGTGCATACAGCTTGCCGCCGTAGGACAGGCCGTCACGCGCGGTTTTCACCACGTCGTTCAGGTCATAGTCGGCGGACAGCTTGTCCATCGGGTAGAGCCAGCCCTTCTTGGCCCAGATCGGCGCTTCGTAAGTGCCAATCATCATCACGTCGAACTTGCCGCTATTGGTGGCAATGTCGGTGGTGACGCGCTGGCGCAGCACGTTTTCTTCCAGCACCACCCAGTTGAGCTTGATGTCCGGGTTTTGCTGCTCGAACGCCGGGGCCAGTTTTTTCAGCTCGATCATGTCCGGGTTGTTGAGCGCGGCAATGGTGAGCGTGGTGGCTGCACCTGCGGACAGGGAAGCCAGGGCCAGGCTGCCGGCAAGGACAATCTGGCGCAAACGGGACGGGCGTTGGTATTGCTGATGCATGATGTCTGTCTCCTCTTTATTTTTTCAGTACAGCAAGGTTGCACTACAGCGGGGGAAAGTCCGCAAGCGGACGGAAATTCAGCATGGCCGGGCGCGAGGGCTCAGCTCATCCAGTTGCCACCGTCCACGTTCAGCGTCTGGGCGGTGATGTAGTCGGAATCGGCCGAAGCCAGGAACAGCGCAGCACCGGTCAGGTCTTCCGGCAAGCCCATGCGGCCCAGCGGCACGGCTTCGCCGACCAGACGTTTTTTCTCGCCGGGCTGGCGGCCTTCGTAGCGGGCAAACAGCGCGTCGACATCTTTCCACATCGGGGTATCCACCACGCCGGGGGCAATGCCGTTCACATTGATGCCATGCGGTGCCAGTGCCAGGGCGGCAGACTGGGTATAGCTGATCACGGCGGCCTTGGTGGCGCAGTAATGGGCCACCAGCGCCTCGCCACGGCGACCAGCCTGGGAGGACAGGTTGATGATCTTGCCGCCACGGCCTTGCTCCACCATCCGGCGTGCCACGGCCTGCAGCAGGAAGAACATGCCTTTCACGTTGACTGCGAACAGCCGGTCGAAGCTGTCCCAGGATTCGTCCAGCAGCGGGTGCATGTCGAAGATGGCGGCGTTGTTGTACAGGATGTCGATGCCGCCAAAGTGCTGTACGGCGGTGCTGACAATGGCGGCGATATCCTCGCGCCGGGTGACGTCGGCTTGCAGCAAGGCCACATGCTGTGGATGTGCCTGTTGCAATGCCTGTAGTTCGTCGTTGAGTTTCAGGTCCACCAGCAGGCAGCTGGCACCTTCTTGCAGATAGCGGCGGGCGACGGCAATGCCGATGCCGCTGGCGGCCCCGGTGAGGATGGCCGTTTTGTTGGCGAGTTTCACTGTGTTGTCTCCGTTGCAGGCTTGATGTTTTGCTTTGAGAGCAAATGCCCTTGTTGTGGGCAAATATTCATTAATTTGAAATTTACTGTCAAGCGCTTTTTGTGATGGCTGGCTGATGTTGCATAGCACCATGATTTTCCGTGACATTTTGCTGCGCCGCACATAAGGGCTGGCAGGCTGATCAGGCTTGCCTTGCGCCAGCAATGGGCGACATGTCGCACGCTGTTGTATCCAGTGCGGCATGGCAGGACAGAAGCTGCACATTCACACAGTGCTTGACGCCGGGGGCAGGAGCGGTGGTACAACGCCAGACAACAAGGGCTGGGCCCGACAGGAAAACCGGCAGGAGGGGAGATGGCCAAACAACAGGACAAGCTGGATCAGGCGGCGCGCGCAGCCTGGTTGTATTACGTGGCTGGCAAGAACCAGAACGAAGTGGCCGAGCAGTTGAATGTGTCGCGCCAGGTGGCGCAACGACTGTTGGCATCGGCAGTGGAGAGCGGTCTGGTCAAGGTGTCGGTACAGCACCCGGTGGCGGATTGCCTGGAATTGGCTGCCGCCTTGCAGGCCAGATTCGGCCTGAGCTTGTGCGAAGTGGTGCCCAAGGACATGGACTCGCCCGCCGAGCTGCAGCAAAAACTGGCGGTGGCCGGTGCGCAAATCTTCCAGCGCTATCTCACCCAGGACAAACCGATGGTGGTGGCGCTGGGTTCGGGCCGTACCCTCAAGGCCATCATCGACGAACTGCCGCCGCTGGATTGCCCGCAACACCGTCTGGTGTCGCTGATCGGCACCATTGCACATGACGGGTCATCCAACCGCTACGACGTGGCCTTGCCTGCCTCGCAAAAAACCCAGAGCAAGTATTTCCTGCTGCCCGCACCGCTGTATGCCGATAGCACAACTGACCGTGCCTTGTGGTGCAACCACCGGCTTTACCATGTGGTGGAGGGGCTGGCGGCGCAGGCTGATGTGGCATTCATCGGCATTGGCACCATTGGCGAACACTGCGCCTTGCAGGAAGACGGCTTTCTGACCGAGGCCGAGGTGCAAGCCCTGATGGCACAGAATGCGGTGGCTGAAATCATTGGCCGCCCCATCGACAAACAGGGCCAGCTGGCCGCTGCCGACATCCAGCAGCGCGTCACCAGCCTTCCATTGCAGCATGCCCCGCAACGCCCGGTGATTGCCTTTGCCGGCGGGGAAAACAAGGCTGCCGCCATTCTGGCGGTGCTGCGCGGTCAGTGGCTGTCCGGGCTGGTGACCGATGAAGGTTGCGCCCGGCAGATACTGGCCTGGACCGACCAGGCTGCGTAAGGGCGCTAGCACAGCGCAGATTGGCTGCGGCATGGCCGCATATCAACCGTTCTGGCAGGAAGACCTCCCTAGAATGGTGGGCAGCAAGACAGACAACACCTGTCGTATCAGCCCATTACCGGAGCAATCGCCATGTACTTTACCCATGCCATCACCCGCCTGCCTGCCGACACCGTTGCCGCCGGACTGACCACGGCCAGCCTTGGCGTGCCGGATGCCGCGCTCACCCGGCAGCAGTTTCGTGAATACATCGACATCCTGCTGCAACTTGGCCTGACCGTCACCACGCTACCGGCCTTGCCGGATTTCCCCGATGCCCATTTTGTGGAAGACGTGGCGGTGATGATGCCGGAGCTGGCCATCATCACCCATCCGGGTGCGGCGTCGCGGCGGGGCGAGGTGCACAGCATTGCTCCGCTGGTATCGCGTTTTCGCCATGCGGTGTGGCTGGGTGAGGGCGAGCACATGGATGGCGGCGATGTGCTGATGGTGGACAAGCGTTTCTTCATCGGCCTGTCCAGCCGCACCAATGAAGCTGGAATCAGCCGCTTTGCCCGCGAGGTGGAAAAATTCGGCTACAGCGTGCAGGCAGTGCCGGTGGCTTCCGGCCTGCATCTGAAATCGGTGGTGAATTATGTGGGGCGCAATACCGTGCTGCTGTCGGCGGCGGCGGTGGATGAACCGGCCTTCCGCGATTTTCGCCATATCGTGCTGGACCCGGCCGAGGAATACGCCGGCAACACCATGTGGATCAACAACACCCTGATCACCCCCAGCGGCTATCCGCATACCTTGCGCCAGCTACAGCAGCTGGACCTGCCCATCATCCAGACCGATACCAGTGAAATCCGCAAGATGGACGGCGGGCTTACCTGCCTGTCCTTGCGCTTCTGACGGTGAAGCTAATCCGGGCTGCGGCCATCGCGCTTGATGGTTTGCAGCTCGGTAGTGGTCAGGATTTTCTCGATGCGAAACGCTGTGCTGGCCAGCCAGGCGTCGGCCAGCTGGCGATATTCGTCAATATGCTGGCAGGCAATGCGCAGTAAAAAATCCACCGTTCCACTCACCATCCAGCCATCCTGTACTTGCGGAGTGCGCTGGATTTCGGCAATGAAGGCTTGCTGGGAAACCAGATGGTCGGCCAGCGTCACCTGCGCCAGAATCACCAGTGGCGGTGCACTGCGCGGCAGGTCGACGATGGCGCTGTAGCCCTTGATGATGCCGGCCTTCTCCAGACGGCGCACCCGCTCCAGACAAGGACGCGGAGTCAGGTTTACCTGCTCGGACAGGCGCTGGAAGGGCAGGCGGCCATCGCGTTGCAGGATGTCGAGGATTTTCAGATCGATGCGATCCAGGCCGTTCTTGTCTGTCATGGGGAGCAAGGCTTAATAGGGCGGAGACACAAGTGCGCATTGCAGCGCTGCCAGCGCTGGCTTGTCAAGAATAATGCCGACGGCAAAAAATCCTTGTGCATCGCAGCAGGCGGGGATAGGATCGTGTCTGCCCCTCATGGGCAACGTCGCTCGGACGGTTCCGGGCGCTTACGTGAAAGGTTCTCATGGCTTCCTCTGCAGGCAAGCGCCGCTTTGCGCGCATCGATCGTCTCCCTCCCTACGTATTCAATATCACCGCCGAACTGAAACTGGCCGCCAGACAACGTGGCGAGGACATCATCGACCTGAGCATGGGCAACCCTGACGGCGCCACCCCGCCGCATATCGTGGCCAAGCTCAACGAAGTGTCGCAACGCCCGGATACCCACGGCTATTCCGCCTCCAAGGGCATTCCACGGCTGCGCCGAGCCATTTCGCGCTGGTACAAGGACCGCTACGAGGTGGACATCGACCCTAATAGCGAGGCGATTGTTACCATCGGCTCCAAGGAAGGCCTGGCCCACTTGATGCTGGCCACGCTGGATGGCGGCGATACCGTGCTGGTGCCGGACCCGAGTTATCCGATTCATATCTACGGCGCGGTAATTGCCGGGGCGCAAATCCGTTCGGTGCCGCTGGTGCCGGGCATCGACTTTTTTGCCGAGCTGGAAAAGGCCATCCGTGGCAGCTACCCCAAGCCCAAAATGATGGTGCTGGGCTTTCCGTCGAATCCCACTGCGCAGTGCGTGGAGCTGGATTTCTTCGAAAAAGTGATTGCCCTGGCCAAGAAGCACGACATCTTCGTGGTACATGACCTGGCCTATGCTGACATCGTGTTTGATGGCTGGAAAGCGCCGTCCATCATGCAGGTGCCGGGCGCCAAGGACATCGCCGTCGAGTTCTTCACCCTCAGCAAGAGCTACAACATGGCGGGCTGGCGCATCGGTTTCATGGTGGGCAACCCGGACCTGGTGGCCGCGCTGGCACGGATGAAGAGCTACCACGACTACGGCACCTTCACCCCGCTGCAAGTGGCCGCCATTGCCGCACTGGAAGGCGATCAGCAATGCGTGCGTGATATCGCCGCCAAATACCAGCAGCGCCGCGACGTGCTGGTAAAGGGATTGAACGAGATTGGCTGGGAAGTGGAATGCCCCAAGGCTTCCATGTATATCTGGGCGCGCATTCCGGAGCAGTGGCGCGAACTGGGTTCACTGGAATTCGCCCGCCTGATGCTGGAAAAGGCCAAGGTATGTGTATCGCCCGGTATCGGTTTTGGTGACCAGGGTGACGAATATGTGCGCTTTGCACTGATCGAAAACGAAGCGCGCATCCGGCAGGCCCTGCGTGGTATCAAGGCCATGTTCAAGGAGCAGTAAACTCCAGTTGCATGTCAAAAGGCCACGCCGGGAAGCGTGGCCTTTTTTGTGTGCGTTCACACCTGGAAGCGCGCCACCAGCTTTTCCATGTCGGTGGCGATTTTTTCAACCGCATCGGCCGACTGCGCCGTGCTGTGAGCCGTCGCGCTGGCTTCTTCTGCATGCTGGACAATGGTTTCCACTTTTTGCGCCACCTCGGTAGCGGCAGCGGCCTGTTCGTGCAGCGCGGTATTCAGTTCGTTGACAATGCCTGCCACCTGCCGCGCACTGTCACGCAAGGTGGATACAGTATCGCCTGCCGCATGGGCATTGCTGACGCTGGTGCTGATCAGCTCCACGCCCTGATCCACGCCATGCACCACATCGCGAGTGGATTGCTGGATGGCATTCACCATCACGATGATTTCATTGCTGGATTGCGCGGTGCGCTCGGACAGCTTGCGTACTTCATCGGCCACCACGGCAAAGCCGCGCCCTTGCTCGCCGGCACGGGCGGCTTCGATTGCGGCATTCAGTGCCAGCAGATTGGTCTGGTCGGCAATGTCCTTGATGACGGCGACAATGGATGAAATCTTGGCGGATTCGGTCTGGAGCAGGGCAATCCGTTCGGCGGCATTGCCAACCACCACTGAAATATCGTTGATCTGGCTGCCAAGGGCGCGCAATGCATCCAGGCCGTTGGCTGCCTGCTGGTCGGACGCGCTGCTCAGGCTGGCGGCTTCAGTCGTGCCATTGGCCACGTGATTGATGGAAACGGTCAGTTGTTCGGTATTGGCGGCAATGGTGGAGGCAGCTTCACTTTGCAGGCTGGCTGACTGTTCCATTTGCTGTACCGAGCGGTTGAGCTGGCGGGATGACTCCAGCAATACCTCAGCATTGCGGCGCGAGTCCTGCATTGCGTCACGCAGCGCGGTTTGCATATTGCCCATTGCCACAATCAGCTTGCCAACCTCATCACTGCTGGCGGGCGGCAGGCTGCCACGCAAATCGCCATCGGCAATGCGCCGTGCAGCGGCTACCGTATTGTCCAGCCTGCCGGCAATGCGCCGTGCCACCAGCAGCGACAAGGCCAGCGACAGGATGACGCCGACAATCAGTGCCAATATGCCACCGGCTATGCCGGATTTGACATCCGCATCCGCCCGCGTCGCAGCCACGGCCGCGCCATCCGCATTCAGCTTGATCAGGGAGTCGGTCAGGTCGCGCAGCTTGTTGGCCTTTTTCACCCACTCGCCCTTGCGCAGGGCTTGAGCCTGGTCTTCATGGCCGTCCTTCATCAACTGGACAGCCTGATTCACCACCTCACGATACGCAGCAGCGGCAGACACCGCCTGTTGATAGGCAGCCTTTTCCGTGTCTGAACTGATCATTGTTTCGTAGTGCTTGAAGGCTGCTTGCAGTTGCTGATCCAGCTCGGACATGGATTTTTCCATCTTGGCGCGCTCTTCCGGGCTGTTGGGCAGCATGTATTCCAGGCTGCGTACCCGGTAGCGCAGGCGCAACTGGCTGATTTCTCCGACAGACTGCACCGAAGGTAGCCAGTCCTGTGCGATTTCATGCGTTTCATTGCCTACCGCCCGGATTTGCAAGATGCAAAACACAATGGCGGCAATCAATACGCCACCACTGAGCAGGAAGTTGACCAGAAACTTGCGTGTCAGACTGATATTGTCGAGAAATTGCATGGCATGCTCCACCTGTTCTGATTGTTTGTGCCTATTGTTTACCTTCAGTAAAGAACATCCCGATGGTCTATGCCAGCACAAGCTGTAGTTTCGCTGACAACTGACAAGTTCATGCCGTATGCAGGTACGGCACGTAGCTGACAAAAAGCGTCAGCTAATGCCTGTTATGGTCAGCCATCGCCTTGCTGACCTTCGTCTGCTGGCAACAAGCATGCAGGCTGTCATCAGCCCACAATGTCCACCCCTTATGCTGCCAGCCCCGAGGGAGTTGATGCTCAGCGCCAGGGTCAGAATGCAGTTGCTGCATGATTGGCATCAGCATTGTCACGCATATGTTTAAAATGCATTCATTTTGTGTTGTAAATCCTGCTGTCATGCGTTACATTACTTTCCGCAACAAAAATCATCCCAATTCAGCCCTTATTTAAATAAACTTGTTTATTTTAAATAATGTGTTGGTATTAATTTTTATTTAGATAATTTCGTCAGTCTGCGAATAAAATACAGAAAAACAAAAGCCACTCCGGCTGAAATCCGCCAAGAATGGGCACGATGTTTGCTCAATAAAAATACGGACGCAGAACGGAGTGGCAGCAATCATGGACCTTCAAGGTCGGGATGGCAGGCAGTTTCAGTGCACGACACAAGCAATTGCAAAGGTTAGGTGCGCAATGTGGGCAGATGAAGAATTATGCAAACGGGGTAGTCGCGTGATCAAGGTTTTGACAGTATTCGGTACACGGCCGGAAGCCGTGAAAATGGTGCCGGTCATCCAGGCACTGGAGTCTTTTCCCAATATCGAGTCGCGGGTTTGTGTGACGGGTCAGCATCGGGAAATGCTGGATCAGGTACTGGACTTTTTTGAGGTCAAGCCTGACTTCGACCTGCAACTGATGCAGCAGGGGCAAAGCCTGGCATCGCTGACCGCGCGGCTGATCGAAGGCATCGACAAGGTGCTGGAGCAGGAGCGCCCCGACGTGGTGCTGGTGCATGGCGATACCGCTACCACACTGGGTGCCAGCCTGGCTGCGTTTTACCGCAAGGTGCCTATCGGCCACGTGGAAGCCGGTTTGCGTACCGGTGATCTGTATTCGCCGTGGCCGGAAGAAATGAACCGCCGCGTTACCGATACGCTGACCAGTTTCTACTTTGCCCCGACAGAAGAGTCCTGCCGCAACCTGTACGCGGAAAAAATCGATCCGTCGCGCATTTTCATTACCGGCAACAGTGTGGTTGACACCCTGAAGCTGGCAGTGGAAAAACTGCAAAAAAATGCCGACCTGCGCGCCAGCATGGAGGAGAGCTTCTCCTTTATCCGTACCGATGCCCGCATGATTCTGGTTACCGGACATCGCCGCGAGAACTTTGGCGACAAATTTGCCAGCTTCTGCAACGGCCTGCTCAAACTGGCTCAGCGCTACCCGGATGTGGACATTGTCTACCCGGTGCACCTGAACCCCAATGTGCGCAAACCGGTGTTCGAACTGCTGTCCCGCGTATCCAACATTCATCTGATCGAACCGCAGGAATATCTGCCCTTTGTCTATCTGATGAACCGTTGCCACCTGATCATCACCGACTCCGGTGGTATCCAGGAAGAAGCCCCGGCGCTGGGCAAGCCGGTACTGGTAACCCGCGACACCACCGAGCGCCCCGAAGCACTGGCCGCCGGCGTGGCGCGTCTGGTGGGTACGGAGGCGGAAAACATCGTGCGCTGCGCCAGCGAACTGCTGGATGACGCCATGGTGTACGCCAATATGTCGCAGGCGCACAGCCCGTATGGCGATGGTTCTGCCGGACGGCGCATTGCCAGCATTCTGGCATCCCTGCCGCAGTTGCGGCATGAAATGGCTGCGGAGGCGACCCTTGCCACAGCAAGCTGAACACAAGCGGGGACGCAGCGTGCGCGCCTTGCTGATGTTGCTGCTACTGGGGGCGAGCATGACAGTGCAGGCTGCAAAGCCTGCCAAGCCTGCATCGGCAGCCAACAGTCAATCCGCCGCCGCCCTGGCGGCACTGCCTATTGAAGAGGCGGTGGATTTGCCGCCAGACGCCAGCGTGCCTGCGGCGCAACGTCACAGCCCGGCAGTCGAGGTGAAGGGCGCGGCCAGTGAGGCTGCGCTGAGCCGTACCCAGGCGGTGATCGAACAGCAGATCAAGGATGACAAGAACAGCGCCACTGCGGAGGAAGACCCGCCGCACCACGGCCAGCGTTCGGCACCTGCGTTGTGGTTTCTGCGCATTCTGGCCATCATCCTGTACGTGATTGTGGCCTTCATCATGGTGTATGCAGTGCGTCACATGGCCTTCACCCTCAACCGCCTGTTCGGCAAGCAGCGCCATCCGTATCTGGATATCGAGACTGCCGAATGGCCGCGGGTGACGGTATTCATTGCCGCGCACAACGAAGAGGCGGTGATTGCCGATGCGATGGAAGCCTTGCTGGAGTCCGACTATCCGGATGGCCGCATGATCATCATGCCGGTGAATGACCGTTCCTCCGATGGCACGCGAGAAATCATCGACCAGATTGCCGCACGTCGTCCGGACATCATCCGTCCGTTTCACCGCACCTCCGGCAAGCCGGGCAAGGCCGCTGCACTGAAAGATGCCACGGCCATGATCGACACCGACATTTTCATCGTGTTCGATGCCGACTACGTACCGGGGCGCGGCTTGCTCAAACAGCTGGTGGCACCGTTTTTCGACCCGGAAGTAGGGGCGGTGATGGGGCGCGTGGTACCGCTCAATGCCGGCACCAACATGCTGACCCGCCTGCTGGACATGGAGCGGGCAGGGGGCTACCAGGTAGACCAGCAGGCACGGATGAACATGAAGCTGGTGCCGCAATATGGTGGCACCGTGGGTGGCATCCGCGTGGCCGCGCTGGAAAGCGTGGGTGGCTGGCATGATGACGTGCTGGCCGAAGACACAGACCTGACCTACCGCCTGCTGATTGGCGGCTGGCTGACAGCTTATACCAACCGTTCCGAATGCTATGAGGAAGTCCCGGAAAGCTGGCCGGTGCGCATTCGCCAGCTGATGCGCTGGACGCGCGGCCACAATCAGGCGCTGGCCCGTCACGTGGGCCGTTTGCTGCGCACCAAGGGCGTGCCCTTCCGTGAAAAATCGGACGGCCTGCTCTTGCTTGGCACTTATGCCATGTCGCCGTTTTTGCTCTTGGGCTGGTTGATCACCCTGATCCTGTTCTACTTCGACAGCGTCTTGCCCTCGCCCGGTTTCTTCCTGATCCTGGGTCTGGTGTGTTACAGCGCGATGGGCAATTTTGCCGCGTTTTTTGAAATCGGCACGGCCTGCTATCTGGATGGCAGCGGCAACCGCTTGCGCATTCTGCCGTTCTCCATCTTTGGTTTCATTGTCAGTCTGGTGACCATTTCGCACGCCACCATCCTGCAATTCATCATCGAGCCCTTCCGCAAGACGCAAAACCTGCACTGGGACAAGACCAAGCGTTATCGGGGGCAGGCCAAATGATGGTATTGCTGTTTGCTGTAATCGTATTGCTGTTGATGTTGCTGCCCTTGTTGCCCGCCTTGCTGGAGTTGATCCGCAAGACCGACGTCACTTCGCTGGGTATCAATCGTCTGCATACCGGTTCGTCCAATGTATTTGCCGAAAACTATCGCAAATACCTGGAAAGCCATGGCCTGCTGGATCAGCTGCAGAATTACTGGAATTCCCGGCTGGCATCCTGGAGTGTGCTGCTGGAAAAAACAGTCGAGGAAGAAGTACTGTCCACGGCAGGACTGGTGATTCCGTCTGATTTCAGCTTTCTCAAGGAAGTGTATTGCGCGGGGGATGTGGAAACCCATGGCGGGGTTATCCTGCGCAGCTTGCTGGCCGAAGGCGACCTGATCCTGGGTGATCACAATTCGGTGGTGCGCTGGGCCAGTGCCCGTCACATGCTGATTGGCCGTAATGCCACGCTGTTCGGCCGCATGGTGGCAGCGCAGGAAATGACCTTTGCCGGACCGGCCAGCTTCCAGCGCATCCAGGCACCTGTCATTCGCATGGGTCTATCCTGGCGGCCAGTGATGCCGATGGGTCCGTACCGCGAGTTCGACATTACGACACTGGAACATACGGTGTTTTTCAATGACGACATCCAGCGGGTGGTGGTGGAAGGCAATCTCACCATTCCGGACGACACGGTCATCCGCGGACACCTGGTGGTGCACGGCACGCTGAAAATCGGCCATGGTTGTTACATCCAGGGCAGCATCAAGGCCAGTGGCAATATCCATATCGGCAATGCAGTGGCTGTCGAAGGGGCCATGGTGTCCGACATGTCGGTTTCCTGCCTGAATGACTGTCTGCTGCTGGGCCCGATTGTGGCCGAGCGCTTTGTCTATATCGGCAGTCGTTGCGTGCTGGGCAGTCTGCACAGCCCGATCAGCGTCTCCTCCAGCTCCATCCGGCTGAAGCTGCCCATGCTGGTGCATGGCACCGTATGGGCACGGACACGTGGTGCGATCCGGCATGAACGTGCGCAGCTGGCGTAAAGAACTCGCATGGCTGGGTTTGTCCTGCTTGCTGTGGACAGGAAGCGCCATGGCCAATGACAGCCTGGATTTGCAACAGTACCAGACGGAAGACGGCGCCATCCTGCTGCAACACGAGGGTGGCGTGGTTGACCCGTACTTTGCCATGAAGGCCTTGCTGGCGGCGGACGAGCTGGGGCTGGATGCCAAGCCCGCTGCCACCGTATGGATAGCCTGGCTGCAGCCGCGCCAGGAAGCCAACGGCAGCTTTCCCCGCTTCATCCGGGGAAAGAACGGCCAGTGGCGTCGATTTGCCAATGCTGACGCCGATGACTCCACCATGGCCCTGTGGCTGTCCTTGCTGTACCGGGTGTATGGCACAGCGGACAACATGAGCCCTGACTTGCAGCAATCGCTGCGCAAGGCCAGAAAAGCCCTGCTGCGGCTGCGTGTTGCCAGTGGCGTGTTTCATTACGCCCGCGGTGCCGATCTGGGTTACCTGATGGATAACGCGGAAGTGCTGGAAGCCTTGCGTGACGACTGCCACCATGCCGGCCTCGGTTGCCAGCAGGCGGACCAGCTGGAACGCGCCATGGTGCGGGTGTTCTGGAACCCGCGCCGTCATGTCTGGCGGACTGCCACGCACGGCGAACCGGCGGCAGCGTTCTACCCGCGCAGTGCCGCACAGCTGTTTCCGCTGATGGCGGGCATGCGCTTGCCGCCAGGGCAGCCCGGCCTGGATGACTGGCTGAATGGCGAAGGGCGGCCATGGCTGATGCAGGATGAAAAGAAGCTGGATTTTGCCTGGGGTCTGCTGACCCTGGCTGCACTTAAAAGCCAGCGGGAAGATGTGGCGCGCCAATGGTGGGAGCGTGCAGCGCCATCGCGACTCGGACGGCGCTGGAATGTGCTGGAAGAGGCTATTTTTCAGGGATTGGAACAGCGTTTCAATCCGGCTGAGCAAGAAGAGGGGAAGTAAGGTTTGATGAAAGTACAGCAATGGCCCAAGTGGGTCTGGTTTGTGCTGCTGCTGGTTCTGGTGTTGTTGGCCAGTCTGGCGTGGCATTTGCAGCGCAGCCGCAATGCGACAGCTCCGGATGCCGGAATTGTCTTGTTGCTGCCGGATACGGAAGCCTCGCGGAAATACGTGCTGACCTGGCAAGACGCCGCCGCAGAAAGCGGTGTGCTGATGACTCCCATGCGCGCCGCCGACTTTGTGGCGCTGGATGCTGCGCAGCGTGCGCAAATTCGTGGCGTGGTGTTGCCGGACAGCATTCATCGTCATGTCACATCCGCACTGGGTGGCGTACTGGAGGAATATGTCCGCCAGGGTGGGGCGCTGTGGCTGAACTATGACGCAGCCACCGAAAATGCCGATGGCCGCTTCCTGGATCGTGCCGAACTGACCCGTCTGGTGGGTGTGGACTACCTGCTGTTCCGCGAGCGCGGCAAGGGCATGATCCACAACGACATGCTGCTGGTGCCGCCTTCCACCATCACGGACCTGGCCATTGCGCCCGGCCGCTTCCAGCCTTATACCGCCAGTGGCAATGGCTGGCTGCAGGCCACAACCTATGGCTATGACAATGCGGCGTTCAGCTATTTTGAAACGCGCGGACAGTTCCCCGGCAAGCTGATGGCCCAGGGGCGTGACGGCTCGGTACTGGCCGGCCTGCGTGATTACGGCAAGGGCAAGGTCTTGTTCGTCAATCTGCCGGTGGGTTATCTGGCAGTGCGTACTGACGGCTTGTGGCTGCATTCCTTCATGGCCTTCTTCAATGGCCAGGTATTGCATCTGCCGCGCTTGTCCGCCGTGCCGGACGGCATTGGCGGACTGGTGATGAACTGGCACGTCGATGCGGCCAATGCGCTGCCGTACATCGACATGCTGGAGAAAATCGGCTTCCTCAAGCAGGGGCCGTATTCCATCCACTTCACCACCGGCCCGGACACCAATCGCCCCGGCGATCACATGGGTATGGATCTGGCCAACAACCCGCAGGCACAGGCGCTGGTCAGCCGTCTCAAGGGCATGGGTAACGAAATCGGCGCCCATGGTGGCTGGGCGCACAACTACTTTGCCTTCAACATCAACGAGCACAACGGGGCAGAGTGGACGCCGTATCTGGAGCATAACAAGCAGGATCTGGAAAACGTCATCCATCAGCCGCTGACCGAGTACTCCGCTCCCAACGGCAACCAGCCAGGCTGGGTGACCGACTGGCTGCGCAAGCATGGCGTGATTGCCTACTACCAGGTGGCCAATCTGTCGATGGGCCCGACCCGCTCCTTTATTGATCCGTCCGACATGCATGGCCGCCCATGGTCCTTCCCGGTTTCGGCAGATGGTGCGGTAGCCTCGTTTGAAGAAGGCGTGCGCAACAATTACGGTCAGCCGCGCATGCAGGCTTGGCTGCAGGCCATGACCCGGTTCGTGGTGGATCAGGGCGAAGCGCGCCTGGTGTATTTCCATCCGCCCGGTGTGTATTTCTTCCAGGATGCTGCCGCCCAATGGCTGGCGCAAACCGCTGCGTTGCGCAGCAGTGGCAAGTTCCGCTGGTACACCATGTCCGGCCTGGCGCGCTTCCTGTCGCAACGCGAACTGACCACATGGAAAACCCGTCCGCTGGCAGGCGCCACGGATGGACGCCTGCGCATTCAGGCGAACAATCCGCAATCACTGGCTGATCAGAGCTGGCTGCTGCCCAAGGCAGGCGTCAGCGGCAAGCCGCAAGTGACGGCAGGTGCCGCGCGCATCGAGGAAACTGCCACCGACTGGCGCATTACCGCGCAGTCCGGCAAGGATTTGCAAATCGACTATCTACCGACAACAAGTATTTCTCAGTGAGGGGAATGATGAAACTCAAACAACAACACTATGCCTTGCTGCTTGCCAGCGTATTGAGCACGCCGCTGGCGATGGCGGAAGACGCCATGCCGGCCGCCGAAGCTGCCCCGGCTGCAGCGGAAGCTGCTGCGGCACCGGCGGCTGAAGCCGCTGCCGCACCTGAAGCTCCCGAGGCCGCTGCGGCACCGGAAGTGGCTGGTCCGTACTCCATGAGCCGCAGCATTGAAGTAGGCGGCGGCGGTCACCATGTCAGCGGTGGCAATGGCGACTGGAACAGCGCCTTTGTTTCCGGTGTGTGGCAGACGGATACCGCCAATGTATTCGACTGGATCGTGCAGAATGACCACCGCTTCGGGGAAAGCGGCACGTCGTTCAATGGCGGCTGGAACCATGACATCAACCAGGACTGGTTCGGTCGTCTGGAATTCGGCAAGAGCAGTGCCGGTACTTTCTGGGCTGACAAGCACTACGGCGCAGCCATCAACCGCAAATGGCTGGCCGATCGCAATCTGGTATCCACCTTCGGCTTTGCCTACAACGACAACCGCCAGGGCTACAGTGACCGCGTTTATACCGCCGGCCTGATCTATTACTTTGACGGCCCGTGGGTCATCGAAGGCGGCATTCACCGCAACCTGAGCAATCCTGGCAGTGTCATTTCCACCCAGGGCTATGGTGCCGTCACCTATGGTCGCGACCGCTGGCGTCAGATCGTGCTGTCGGTCAATTCCGGCAGTGAAGGTTACATGCCGGTTGGCAACAGCGCCTCGCAACAGGTGTTTGACAGCCAGTATTACAGCCTGGGCTGGAAAGAGTGGATCGGCCCGCACTGGGGTGTGCATGCCACGGTGGATTACTACCACGGCACGTATTACCAGCGCTCTGGTGGTTCCGCCTCCGTGTTCTGGGACCTGCCATGAGTCTCAAACAGCGCGCGGACTTGCTCAATGCGATGCGCAGCACCGGCTATGCCGGTGGTGTCATCCAGAGCCATCGCGCCATGCGAACCGAGCGCTTCACCCGGGTACGCTGGGTGGAGATCATCGGCCTGCCATTGCTGTTCGACCTGATCCTGCTGGCTTTCCTGCCGCAGGTGATGCAGTTCTGGCAGACGCTGACCGCCTGGGCGGTGGCCTTTACCGGCGTGCCGGCTGATCTGTCCAGTCAGGCTATTGACGGCTGGCCGCTGCACCCGATGGTTTCCTTGCCCTGGCTGGAGCTGTCCGCCTCGGTGCCCAGCTACTGGCAGTGGTGGCTCAATTGCGTGGCATGCGTGGTATTGCTGGTGCTGTCTTTCCTGATCAACAAGGAAAACACGCCCATGCGCTACGTGCTGCGCCTGATTGTCATCGTGCATGGCAGCGCCTGCCTGTTCTTTGCGCTGTATCCGGCCGGTTTCACGCATTCACTGCCGGAATACCACCACACCTGCCTGGAAACGGTGTTGATCCTGACCTTCCTGGTGCCGTGGATACACAGCATCACCTTCAACATCCTGAACAAGCCCATCGTGGAGAAGATCCTGCTGACGGCGATTTCCATGGCCTATCTGCTGGTGGCAGCGCCGCTGCATTATTTTCTGGCTGCCATCATCATGCACTACGGCTCGCTGATGTTCATGCCCATGCTGTTCATCCTGTTCAGCCTGATGCTGAATGTGATGATGCTGATTGCCTTCTACGCCTGGGCCATGAGCTGGGAGTTTGGCAGCGGACATCAATCCAGCTGAGCCGCTGAATACCGGTCAGCTTTGCATTGTCCGACGGGTCGCCATGTTTGCATGGCGGCCCGTTTTTACATTGCAGGCGCTGCCGGCACGGCGAATTTCCATCTGCCAGCCGCGCTAAGTCACTGAGCGGCAAGGGGATGGTCATGCAGTTCCCGGCAAGGCCTTGAATGGCTGGTACGGCACGGGGCAGGCCGCACGACAAGACATGCGCTGACGGGGTGGACGTGGTAGAATCCAGGCTTATTTTTGATTCCTGAAAAGATAGCCATTTACCCATGACAGATCAGCTTTTCGCCAAGGAAACGATCCCAATCAGCCTCGAAGAGGAAATGCGCCGCTCCTACCTCGACTACGCCATGAGCGTGATCGTGGGTCGTGCACTTCCCGATGTGCGTGATGGCCTCAAACCGGTACATCGTCGCGTGCTGTTTGCCATGCACGAACTTTCCAACGACTGGAACCGTGCATACAAGAAATCCGCGCGTATCGTGGGCGATGTCATTGGTAAATACCACCCGCACGGTGACTCGGCGGTTTACGACACCATCGTGCGCATGGCGCAGGACTTCAGCCTGCGCTACCCGCTGGTGGATGGCCAGGGCAACTTCGGTTCGGTGGATGGCGACAGCGCCGCCGCCATGCGTTACACCGAAATCCGCATGGCGCGCATCGCGCACGAACTGCTGGCGGATATCGACAAGGAAACCGTGGACTTCGGGCCGAACTACGACGGCTCCGAACACGAACCGCTGATCCTGCCGGCCAAGATTCCCAACCTGCTGATCAATGGCTCCTCCGGCATTGCCGTAGGCATGGCCACCAACATCCCGCCGCACAACCTCACCGAAGTGGTGGACGGCTGTCTGGCGCTGCTGGCCAACCCGGAAATGACCATCGACGAGCTGATCGACATCATTCCGGCACCGGACTTCCCGACGGCAGGCATCATCTACGGCACCGCCGGGGTGAAAGAGGGCTACCGTACCGGTCGCGGTCGCGTCATCATGCGCGCCCGTACCCACTTTGAAGACATCGGCAAGGGTGACCGTCAGGCCATCATCGTCGACGAGATTCCGTACCAGGTGAACAAGTCGCGCCTGCTGGAGCGCATTGCCGAACTGGTGCGTGACAAGCAGATCGAGGGCATTTCCGACCTGCGCGACGAGTCGGACAAGTCCGGCATGCGCGTGGTGATCGAGCTCAAGCGCGGCGAAATGCCGGAGGTGGTGCTCAACCACCTGTTCAAGCTCACCCAGCTACAAGACAGTTTCGGCATCAACATGGTGGCACTGGTCGACGGCCAGCCGCGCCTGTTGAACCTGAAGCAGATCATCGACGAATTCCTGCGTCACCGCCGCGAAGTCGTCACCCGCCGCACCATCTACGAACTGCGCAAGGCGCGCGAACGTGGCCACATCCTGGAAGGTCTGGCCGTTGCGCTGTCCAATGTCGACGACATCATTGCGCTGATCAAGGCCTCGGAAACCCCGCCGGCTGCCAAGGTAGCGCTGATGGCGCGCGCATGGCGCTCGGAGCTGGTGGAAGAGATGCTGACCCGCGTGGACCAGAGCAAGGCGCGCCCGGACGGGCTGGACGCCGAGTTCGGCCTGCACCCGGATGGCTATCGCCTGTCCGACGCGCAAGCCCAGGCCATCCTGGAAATGCGTCTGCAACGCCTGACCGGCCTGGAGCAGGACAAGATCGTCGGCGAATACCGCGACATCATGGCCATCATTCTGGATCTGATCGACATTCTGGAACGTCCGGAGCGCATCAACCAGATCATTGGTGACGAACTCTCTGCCATCAAGACCCAGTTCGGTGACGAACGTCGTTCGGAAATCGAACCGTTCGGTGGCGACATCAATATCGAGGACCTGATCACCCCGCAAGACATGGTGGTGACCATCTCCCATACCGGCTACATCAAGACTCAGCCGATTGACGACTACCGCTCGCAACGCCGTGGCGGTCGTGGCAAGCAGGCTGCCGCCACCAAGGATGACGATTTCATCGACACCCTGTTTGTGGCCAATACCCACGACTACGTGCTGTGCTTCTCCAGCAAGGGCCGTTGCTACTGGATCAAGGTTTACGATCTGCCGCAAGGCGGTCGCAACAGCCGCGGCAAGCCGATGGTGAATGTGCTGCCGCTGGCCGATGGCGAGAAAATCAACGCACTGCTGCCGATCAAGGCCTTCACCGATGCCGAAGCCGTGTGCGACGAAAACGAAGATGACGAAGCCGCCGCCCTCAAGGCCAAGGGCCCGTTCATCTTCATGTGCACCGCCAATGGCACCGTGAAGAAAACCCCGCTGGAAGCCTTCTCCCGTCCGCGTACCGCCGGCATCATCGCCGTGCGTCTGGACGAAGGTGACAACCTGATCGGCGTCGCCCTGACTTCCGGCAACGACCAGATCATGCTGTTCTCCGACGCCGGCAAGGCCGTGCGCTTCAGCGAAACCGACGTGCGTGCCATGGGCCGTACCGCCGGTGGCGTGCGCGGCATGATGCTGGGCGAAGGCCAGCAGGTGATTTCGCTACTGGTCACCAATTCGGAAGAGCAGCAAGTGCTGACCGCCAGCGATGGCGGTTATGGCAAGCGCACCCGCACCGGCGAATTCCGTCATACCAGCCGCGGCACCCAGGGCGTGATTGCGATGGACCTGACCGACAAGACCGGCCTCAAGCTGGTGGCAGCCAGCCTGGTGGAAGACAGCGACGATGTGATGCTGATCACCACCGGTGGCGTACTGATCCGCACCAAGGTATCCGAAGTGCGTGAAACCGGCCGCTCGGCACAGGGCGTGCGCCTGATCAACCTGGACGAAGGCGAGAAGCTGATCGGCCTGGAAAAGGTGGCAGAGGGCGAATCTGACGAGGAAGTCGTGGAAGAGGGCGAAGCTGCTGCTTCGGCTGAAGACGCTGGCGGAGACGTCGAGGCATGACGCCAAGCCCTGCCAATCCGCAGGTACTGGAGACGATGAGCAAGCTCTTCGTCTCCCTCCCGCACTGCGCTACCCTTGGTTTCCAGTATCTGGGCACCGAGGGTCGCCGCCCGGTGCTCAAGGTGGAATGGCGGGAAGACCTGGTGGGCAACCCCGCCAGCGGCACCATCCACGGCGGGGTGATCACCTCGCTGGTGGATACCACCAGTGCCGTTTCGGTCACCGCCTGCCTGCCGGATTTTGAAACCATTGCCACGCTGGACCTGCGCATCGACTACCTGAAGGCAGCCACACCGGGCAAGGCCATTCACTGCCGTGCGGAGTGTTACCGCCTGGCCAGCCAGATCGCCTTCACCCGCGCAGTGTGCTATCACGACGATCCTGCTGATCCGATTGCCCATGGTGTAGCCACTTTCATGCGGGAATCCAGTCGCGCCTCGATGTTGCAGGAGCCGAAACCATGAGCGATTTCATGGAAAAGCTGGCCGCACTGCGCGATGCCAAGGACTTCACCGCCCTGATTGACGCCATTCCCTATGCCCGGCTGATGGGCGTGGAAATGCTGGAAGATGAAGCAGGCGAGCTGCTGTTCCAGCTACCGTTTGCCGAGCGCAATGTCGGCAACACCGTCCTGCCGGCACTGCATGGCGGCTTGATTGGCGGTTTTCTGGAGAATGCCGCGTTGCTGCACCTGATCTGGCATCGCGAATCGCTGGAAGCACCCAAGATTGTCGATTTTTCGCTGGACTACCTGCGCTCCGGCCGACCGCAAACCCTGTTTGCCCGCTGCGAAATCACCAAACAGGGCAAGCGCGTGGCGCATGTATTGATAGAGGCCTGGCAAGAAGACCGCCGCAAGCCGGTGGCCGTGGCGCGGGCCCATTTCCTGCTGACGCAGTGACACACACAGGCATGGCCTGATCTGGTCATGCCGCAAGTTTGAAGCAATGACTGAGGACAGACATGGCCAAGGTGTATAACTTTTCCGCCGGACCGGCAGTTTTGCCCCACGACGTTCTGGCACAAGCCCAAAGTGAAATGCTGGACTGGCACGGCTCCGGCATGTGCGTGATGGAAATGAGCCATCGCGGCAAGGAATTCATGGAAATCATCCATGATGCCGAACAGGATCTGCGCGAGCTGATGCACGTGCCAGCCGGTTACAAGGTGCTGTTCCTGCAAGGCGGCGCCTCCATGCAGTTTTCCATGGTGCCGCTCAATTTGCTGGGCGACAAACAGTCGGTCGACATCGTCAATACCGGCCACTGGTCCAAGCTGGCCATCAAGGAAGCGCGTCGTTATTGCAATGTCAACGTGGTAGCCAGCAGCGAAGACCGCAACTTTGCCTATGTGCCGGCAGAGGAAACCTGGCAGCGCGACCCCAACGCCGCCTATCTGCACTACACCTCGAACGAAACCATCGGCGGCCTGCAATTCCCCTTTGTCCCGTCTGATCTGGGCGTGCCACTGGTATGTGACATGTCGTCCGACTTCCTGTCGCGCGAAGTGGATGTCAGCAAGTTCGGCCTGATCTATGCTGGCGCGCAAAAGAATATCGGCCCGTCCGGTCTGGTGGTGCTACTGGTGCGTGAAGACCTGCTGGGCCGCGCCCGTGCTGACCTGCCTACCATGCTCAACTATCAGGTACATGCTGACGCCGACTCCATGTACAACACCCCGGCCACTTACCCCATCTATATCGCCGGTCTGGTGTTCAAGTGGCTGAAGCAGCAGGGCGGGGTGAAGGGCATGGAAAGCCGCAATGCGGAAAAAGCAGGCCTGCTGTATCACACCATCCAGGCCAGCGAAGGCTTCTACACCACCCATATCGATGAACCCTTCCGTTCGCGCATGAATGTGGTGTTCCGCCTGAAGGACGAGGCACTGGAAGAGAGCTTCATGATGGAAGCACGCAAGAACGGACTGATCCAGCTCAAGGGCCACCGCGTGGTTGGCGGCATGCGTGCCTCCATTTACAACGCCATGCCGATTGAAGGCGTGAAGGCACTGGCCAGTTTCATGCAGGACTTCGCCCGCCAGAACGGCTAAGGCGGAGCTGGCAGCTTGATTGTTCTGCCTGGATTACACTGTGTGCAAAAACCCGTGACCAACACGGGTTTTTTCTTGTGCGTTGCGGTTTTATGATGGATGACCATAACAATACCGGAAATCATTCCATGGACCGCTCCATTCAACGCTTGCTGCTTGCGGGCGGCCTCATCGTTTCACTGGCCATGGGCATTCGCCATGGCTTCGGCTTTTTCATGCCGCCCATGACCAGCGCCTTTGGCTGGACCCGCGAAAGCTTCGCATTTGCACTGGGCATGCAGAACCTGATCTGGGGCCTGGCGCAACCCTTTGCCGGCGCCCTGGCCGACCGGCACGGACCGGGCAAGGTACTGCTGGGCGGCGGCCTGCTGTATGCCCTGGGCCTGCTGCTGATGACAGTATCAGCCACACCGGTGCTGTTTTCCCTGTCAGCCGGTGTCCTGCTGGGGCTGGCATTGTCCGGTACCACTTATAGCGTGATTTTTGGCGTGCTGGGCCGTACCGTACCCGCTGCTTACCGCTCCCGCGCCATGGGCCTGACAGCCGCTGCCGGCTCATTCGGCCAGTTTGCCATGGTGCCGATCGAGCGCTCGCTGATTGACGGCATGGGCTGGCTACCCTCATTGCTGGTACTGGGTGGCTGTGCGTTGCTGATGCTGCCGCTGGGCCGTGCCTTGACCAGACAGGCAGAGGCCATGCCGCAAACCGGCACACCACAGGCTCATGCGCACCTGCTGCAAGGCATGCTGCATACCTTTGCCCGTGCCTGGACCGAAAAAGGCTTCCGCCTGCTGATGGCGGGATATTTTGTCTGCGGCTTTCAGGTGGTATTCATTGGCGTGCATCTGCCTGCCTATCTGCGTGACCATGGAATGGGCGGCAATATCGCCAGCCTGGCGCTGGCGCTGATCGGTCTGTTCAACATCTTTGGCACCTTCATCTTTGGCGAAGCCGGTAGCCGCTTTGCCAAGCCGCCCTTGCTGGCCGGCATTTATCTGGCGCGCAGCATTGCCATCGGCCTGTTCCTGGTTCTGCCGTTGTCTGTGCCGTCTGTGCTGGTATTCGCCTCGGTCATGGGCTTTTTGTGGCTGTCCACCGTACCGCTGACCAACGGCGTGATTGCCAGCCAGTTTGGCGTACAGCACCTTGGCATGCTGTCCGGTGCAGTGTTTTTCTCACACCAGGTGGGCAGCTTTCTTGGCGTATGGCTGGGAGGCAAGCTGTACGACCTGAATGGCAATTACAACATCGTATGGGGCATTGCCATTGTGCTGGGTGTGCTGGCCGCGCTGGCCAACCTGCCGATCCGCGAGCAGGCATCCGCTGCTTTCGCCGACAAGGCAGCTGCATGAAAACCGTTTTGTATGCCGTGCTGGGCCTGTTGCTGGTGATACTGCTGTTGATGTATCAGCAGCCACGCTTTGTCATGGCATTTTCCGACTTGATAACCGCCTGTTTTTGAAGCATCAGGAGCTTGCATGCTGAGTACCGAACTGTTTGCCCGCTTGAATGCCATCTGGGAAGAGGGCGAGCATCACGATGCCGTCACTACCGAACGCGCACTGAAAAACCTGTTCATCACGCCGGATACCGGGCGCTTCCTCTACCAGCTGTTGCGGCATGCCAATCCACAGCGTGTGCTGGAAATTGGTACCTCCAACGGTTATTCCACCCTGTGGCTGGCGCTGGCCTTGTGCGACCGGGATGGCCGGGTCACCAGTCTGGACATTTTGCCGGCCAAACAGCAGCAAGCTGCCCAGCATTTGCAGGAATTTGCCTTGCAACACAAGGTGGAGCTGCTTTGCCAGGACGCCTCTGCCTACTTGCGTGAAGCCGCTGACGGCAGCGTGGATGTGGTGTTTCTGGACGCAGATCGCAGCCGATACATGGATTATTGGCCTGATTTGTGCAGGATTCTGCGGCGTGGCGGCCTGATCGTGGTGGATAATGTCCTGTCACATGCGGCTGAATGTGCAGATTTCATTCGACTGGTGCTTGCGACGGAAGGCTATCTCGCGGAAACTTACCAGATTGGAAAAGGCCAGTTTGTCATAGTGAAAGATTGATTACGTGTCAGAAGAACTGCTGAAGCAACATCGCGATGCCATCGATTCCATCGATGCCCAGATCCTCCACCTGCTGAACAGCCGCGCCAGTCATGCCCGTGAAATCGGTGAAATCAAGGGTGGTGGCATCATCTACCGTCCGGAGCGTGAGGCGCAGGTGCTCCGCCGCATCCAGCAGCTCAATCCGGGCCCCTTGCCAAATGAAAGCGTGGCCCGCCTGTTCCGCGAGGTGATGTCAGAATGCCTGGCGCTGGAAAAGCCTTTGTCCATTGCCTATCTGGGACCGGAAGGCACCTTCACCCAACTGGCTGCCATCAAGCACTTTGGCCATGCTGCGCGTACGGTAGCCTGCGCCTCGGTGGATGAGGCTTTCCGCCTGGTGGAATCCCGCACGCTGGATTACGTGGTGGCTCCGGTAGAAAACAGCACCGAAGGTGCGGTTGGCCGCACGCTGGACTTGATGGTCAGCAGCCCGCTACGCATTTGCGGTGAGGTGGTGCTGCGTATTCATCATCACCTGCTGCGCAAACAGGAAGGCATGAACGGCATCACCCGGGTGTATGCCCATGCCCAGGCACTGGCGCAATGTCATGAATGGCTGAACAAGAACCTCCCGGCGCACGTTGAACGGGTGTCTGTGGCCAGTAATGCCGAGGCTGCCCGCCTGGCTGGTGAAGATGCCAATGCCGCTGCCATTGCTGGTCAGGCTGCGGCGGAGCGCTATGGCCTGGTCAAGCTGGCGGAAAACATCGAAGACGAACCGAACAACACCACCCGTTTCCTGGTGCTGGGCAATCAGCAAGTTGGCGTGACCGGTCAGGACAAGACCTCCATCGTGGTAGCAGCACCCAACCGACCGGGTGCGGTACATCAGTTGCTGGCTCCTGTGGCAGACAACGGCGTATCGATGACCAAGTTTGAATCGCGCCCGTCGCGTGCCGGTTTGTGGGATTACGTCTTCTTTATCGACATGGAAGGGCATCATGACGATGCCAATGTCGCGACGGCGCTGGCCGGCCTGTCCGAGCGGACTTCCTTTGTCAAAGTGCTTGGTTCCTATCCGCAAGCAGTGCTGTAAAAATTGCTGTAATCAGTACGGCCGGGCTGGAGACATCCACCCGGCTTTATTCTTTTTGGAGAGTGTTGATGAAGTCCCTGTGTCTGTTTTGTGGTTCGAATAAAGGAACACGTCCTGAATACCAAGCCGCTGCTGCCGCATTTGGCCGCACGCTGGCAGAAGAGGGTATCACCCTGGTGTATGGTGCCGGCAAGGTGGGCTTGATGGGTGTGGCTGCCGATGCCGCGCTGGCTGCTGGCGGCAAGGTGATCGGGGTGATTCCGGAATTCCTCAAGGCCAAGGAAGTTGCCCATCTTGGGCTCTCGGAATTGCATGTCACGCAAACCATGCACCAGCGCAAGGCCATGATGGCGGAACTGTCTGACGGCTTTGTTGCCTTGCCCGGCGGCTTTGGCACCTTTGACGAGCTGTTTGAAATCCTGACCTGGGCGCAGCTGTCGGTGCACGACAAACCGGTAGGCCTGCTGGATATTGCCGGCTTCTTCCAGCCGCTGCTGGCGCTCAGCCGCCATGCCGTGACTGAAGGCTTTGTACCGCAGGGCAATATGGACTTGTTCAGTCATTCGGCTGATATCAAGCAATTATTGCAAGCCATGCGCGCTTACCAGCCAAAACAGACCGCCAAGTGGCTTGATCTGGCGAAGACCTGACCCCATCTGGCATGACATCGTCCCGGGGGTTTTGACATGAATGATGACCGTGCGACAACGCGCAAAAGCTTGCTTTGGCGCTTGCGTCGCTTGCTGACAGGGCCGCTGGTACTGCTGGCGGCCTTGCTGATTGCTTTTGAAGAATTCGCCTGGGACGAATTGTCGGACTTGCTGGCCCAGCTGGGCCGCTGGCCGGTACTGCGTCAGCTGGAGGCTGCTGTGGCACGTGCCTCACCTCCGGTGGCGCTCAGTCTGTTTTTGTTGCCGGTGCTGGGGCTGTTGCCGGTCAAGCTGGCCGCAGTCTTGCTGATCAGCCGCGGCCATGCCGTACTTGGCCTGCTGCTTATTCTGCTGGCCAAGCTGCTGGGAACCGCGGTGGCTGCACGGCTGTTCAGCCTTACCCGCAATCAGCTGATGCGCGTACAGTGGTTTGCTCGTGCCTATCAGCTGTTCATGCGTTTCAAAAACTACATACATGATCGCCTTGCCGCATCTCCGGCCTGGCAAGCTGCCCATCGCTTGCTGGATGCCGTGCGCACCAGGCTGCGGCGCTCTTCGGTCTGGTCCCGCCTTGGGCGGCGCATGTCCCGCCAATGGCAGCATTTGCGTAAATAGCTGCCCGTGCCCATGACTTGCTTCTGCTAAAATCTGGCTCGATAACAGCCAGACCAATCCCATCGCCAGGAAATAAACATGATTATCGTGATGAACCGTTTCGCACAGGATGAACACATTCAGGCGGTGGTGGACAAGATTCGCGCTGCCGGCTTGAGCGAGCACGTCTCGCGCGGGACCGAGCGCACCATCATCGGCGCGGTCGGGGATGAGCGGGTATTCAGCCCGGATGCCTTTGCCTTGTTGCCGGGTGTGGAGCGGGCGATGCGGGTGGTCAAGGAGTACCGCATTGTCTCGCGCGAAGTGCACCCTGCCGACAGTGTGGTGCAGGTGCGCGGGCTGTCCATCGGCGGTCTGGCCATTCATGTGATTGCCGGCCCGGCTGCCGTGGAAACGCCGGAGCAGATGGCGCTGTCCGCGCAAATGGTACGTCAGCATGGCGGCAAACTGCTGCGCGGCGGTGCGTTCAAGCCGCGCACCAGCCCCTATGCGTTCCAGGGCGTTGGCGTGGAGGGACTGGATATCCTGCAGCAGGAGGCGCGCCGTCAGGGCCTGCCCATGGTGAGCGAATTGCTGGATGTGCGCCTGCTGGACACCTTTCTTGAGCATGACGTCGATGTCATCGAAATCGGCGCACGCAATATGCAGAATGTCGGCCTGCTCAAGGAAGTGGGGCGTATCAACAAGCCGGTGATCCTGAAACGCGGGCCGTCTTCAAGCCTGAGTGAATGGCTGATGGCTGCCGAATACATTGCAGCCGGTGGCAACCACAACATCATTTTCTGTGAGCGCGGCGTGCGCAGCTTTGAAACTTCTTACCGGAACATGCTGGACCTGTCGGCAATTAGCGTGATGAAGCGGGAAACCCACCTGCCGGTGATGGTCGACCCCAGTCACGCTGCAGGCAAGGCATGGATGGTAGCTTCACTGGCCAGGGCGGCACTGGCAGCCGGGGCGGATGGCCTGATGCTGGATATCCACCCGGACCCGGCCAATGCATGGTGTGATGGCGAGCAGGCGCTCAATCCGCTTGAATTCAGCCAGCTGATGCAACAGTTGTCAGTACTGGCCGGGGCGCTCGGCCGCAGTCTCGCCTGAGCAGCACCATTACTCATCAGCAAGATAATAAAAAAACCGGCAGAAGCCGGTTTTTTTATTTGAGCGCTATCAGGTCCAGCCCAGCAGGATGGGCGCAATCCAGCCCCCCAGCCACATGCTGGCTATCGGTGCGGCGATTGTCCCGATGAGCAACAAGCGCCAGCTCAATATGCCATCCTTGTTCCGCTGCAGGGAAAACAGAAACACCCGGTATAGCAGATAACTGAGCACGGCCATCAGTGGTGGCAGCATCACGTAAGCGGCCATTGGGCGCCATTCCAGTGCAGGCGCGGTGAGCAGGCTGCCAAGGGTAAAGCACAGTTGTGAAACCAGCAGGGCTGGCGATACGTGGCGACTCTGCAGGCAGCAATAAGCCGCGACGGGTCGGGCAGGCGCTGGCAGGTAACCAGAGCGCTGCTGCAATGGCAAGCCAGCTGTAGCTATAGACAAAAGGCAGCCAGACCGGGCGCAGCGGCGTGTAGGGTTCGCTCAGGCGGAAAAATGCAGCCAGCACGAAATATGCGGCGATGAAACTGGCAATGGCGACCGGGCTGCGTGCTGCAATCTGACGCCAGAGTATGTGCAGGAGGTATGCCAGCAGCAACAGGATCAGCAGCCAGCCTCCAAGGGTTGCCGTCATGCTTGTCCCAATACGCGCAGCAGGGCGGCGGAAATGATTTCGCCCATTTGGGCCAGATAGTGGGTGTGCATGTCGAAGGTGAAGCGCTGTGCATCGTCACTGGCCAAGACCAGCAGACCAAAGCGCGCCCCACTGACATCGGTCAGCGGAATCTGGCTGAATGATTGCAGTACCGGTGTGGCCGGGAACCAGCCCAAGACTTCGTCATTGACATAGGGGCCGCAGTAGGGCGCAGACAGGTTGCGGGCCAGGGCCTGCACTTCGTGACGTGCATTGTAGAGCGGAGAGGATTCGGCCGCCGGATGCCACAGGCGCAAGGCCATACGGTCCAAAGAGAAGTCCTGCTTGAAGCAGCTGGCCAGCCCATCCACCACCTGCTGCAGGTTCAGGCAGCGTTGCAGTACCAGGGACAGGCGGTGGGCACTGTGAATGATCTGATCATTGGCTTCGCCATGGAGGATGAGTTGATGTAGGCGCGCTTCCAGCTGACGGTTACGGTCCTTCAGTTCCAGCATCTGTCTGTCAGCCAGCGAAACCACCACCCGGTCCTGTGTGGCCGGGCTGCGCAGGCCAAAGCGGTCGGCATGGTGCTGCAGGAAGTCCGGGTGGGTATCCAGAAAGGCCAGAACCTCATCGCTTTGCATCAACATTCTCCTTGTAGTGTGCCTGTGTACCGATCAGTCAGACTTCGATTTCACCCTGGAATACCGTCATGGCCGGGCCGGTCATGCGCACTGGCTGGCCTTCGCCATGCCATTCGATTTGCAGATCGCCGCCACGGGTATGCACCAGCACCTTGCTATCCAGCAAGCCGCGACGGATGCCAGACACCACCGCGGCACACGCTCCGGTGCCGCAGGCCAGGGTTTCGCCCGCACCACGTTCAAACACACGCAGGCGGATTTCATGGCGCGAAACAATCTGCATAAACCCGGCATTCACCTTTTCCGGGAAGCGGTGGTGGGTTTCAATCAGTGCGCCCAACTCTTTCACCGGTGCAGTATCGACACTATCGACCACCTGCACTGCGTGCGGGTTCCCCATGGAAACCACACTGATGTCGCAGCTGTAACCGCCGGTATCCAGCGGGTAGGTGATGGCTTCGCCTTCTGCCACAAAAGGAATCTCCAGCGGACGGAAGCGCGGCACACCCATGTCAACCACAGCCTGGTTCTGGCCCAGGTATTCCGGAATGATCACGCCTTTGGCCGTTTCAACCCGGATGGCTTTCTTGTTGGTCAGTTTCTGGTCGCAGACAAACTTGGCAAAACAGCGTGCGCCGTTACCGCATTGCTCCACTTCGCTGCCGTCATTATTGAAAATGCGATAGCGGAAATCGTTGTTTTCTTCCTGGGGGGATTCCACCAGCAGCAGCTGGTCAAAGCCAATGCCAAAGTGGCGATTGCCAAGCTGGCGGATTCTGTCGGTATCGAGGGAGACGGTTTGTCTGACACCGTCAATTACCATGAAGTCATTGCCCAGGCCATGCATCTTGCTGAATTTGAGTCGCATCGGAAAAGTCCGGTCTCAGGGTTGGCCAAATACCGTCCATCATAACCGATATGCCATGCCTGTCCAGCGCTGGAGCCATCCGATTGACACCTTACTAACCAGTAAGTAAAGTTTGCTGATGAAAACTGCCGCCGATGCCAAAACCGATACCAGCAAACGCATTCTCGACATTGCCGAGGAGCTGTTGCTGACGCGTGGTTATAACGCCTTCAGCTACCAGCACATCAGCTCGGCACTGGGTGTGCGCAACGCCGCCATCCATTATCACTATCCCAAAAAAACCGATCTTGGCGTAGCGCTGATCCAGCGTTACCGTCGCCGCTTTCAGCGTTTTGTCGAAGCGCAACTGGCCCTGACTCCCGCCCAGCAGCTGGAGCAGTACTACACCCTGACTGATGCCTATTTCGAGCGCGATCAGCAAATCTGCCCCAGCGGCATCCTGACGACCGAATACCAGACCCTGCCGGAAGAAATGCAGCAGGAAGCCAATGCCTTTGTCGATGAAATGCGTGACTGGGCGGTCAGCATTGCCGCACGCGGTCGTGCCGATGGCAGCATGCGTTATGCCGGAACGCCGGAAGCCATGGGCCTGCTGATGCTGGCAGCCTTGCAGGGAGGCTTGCAACTGGCACGTACCGACCAGGCGGTGATCGATGTATTGAAAATCCAGATCCGGGCCTTGCTGGGCCTGGATGTTCCACTTCCATGACATAAAACAGAGGGCTAACACGCATGGATTATCAGAAAAACAGCATGAGTCGCATTGCCGACAAAGTGGGCAGACTGCCAGTCGGCCTGCGCAGTACGGTGCTTTCCTTGTTATTCGGTCGCTTTGTGCCGTTTCTGGCCACGTCAGGCATTCGCTTTGAGCAGGCAGGACATACCCGCCTGACTGTTTCCATCCGCAACCGGCGCAAGGTGCAAAACCATATCAAGGGCGTGCATGCTGCCGCCATGGCGCTGCTGGCTGAAACCGCCAGTGGCTTTGTGGTGAGCATGAACGTGCCGGATGACAAGCTGATGCTGCTCAAGTCGATGAAGGTGAATTACGTCAAGCGCGCGCAGGGCGACATGCGGGCGGTGGCCACGCTGACGGATGAGCAGATCCGCAGCATGTATACCACCGACAAGGGTGATGTGCTGGTGGATGTCACGGTGACGGACGAATCGGGCGAATCGCCGGTGGTCTGCGAAATGGTGTGGGCCTGGGTGCCCAAAAAACGCCCCCAATAAAGGAGCCCAGGCATGCAATGGCAGACTTTTGACGTTGAATTGCAGGGCAAAGTGGCGCTGGTGCGCTTTAATCGCGCTGACAAGGCCAATGCTTTGAACCAGACCATGTGGCAGGAGCTGCAATCGGTCATGGAGTGGGCTGATGCCGAGCCTGCGGTGCGCGCGGTGGTGCTGGCTGGGCAGGGCAGGCATTTCTGTTCCGGGATCGACCTTTCCATGCTGTTGGGCATCCAGGGTGCCATTGCCGACGAATGCGAAGGACGTCAGCGCGAGAAACTGCGTCGACTGATTTTGCAATTACAGGACAATGTATCCAGCCTGGAGCGCTGTCGCAAACCGGTAGTGGCCGCCATTCATGGTGCCTGCCTTGGCGGCGGGCTGGATATTGCACTGGCGGCTGACTTCCGCTTTGCTGCAGCAGATGCGGTATTTGCCGTGCGCGAAGTGGATATCGGCATGGTGGCCGACGTTGGTACCTTGCAGCGCTTGCCAGGGGTGGTTGGGCAGGGGATTGCCAGGGAAATGGCGCTGACCGGCCGGGATGTCACGGCAGAAGAGGCATTGCGCTTTGGCCTGGTCAATCGTGTATTGCCTGATGCCAATAGCGTGCTGGCAGCTGCGCTGGAAACGGCGGCGCTGATGGCAAGCAAATCGCCGCTGGCTGTGCGTGGCAGCAAGGAAATGCTGAACTACTCGCGCGATCATAGCGTGGCGGACAGCCTGAATCAGGTCGCCACCTGGAATGCGGCCATGCTGCTGTCGGAAGACATCCAGAAGGCAGCCATGGCGTCGATGACGCGGCAGACGGCAAGCTTCCGCGACTGAGCCAGTAGGCCATAAACAAAAACGGCAGCTTCTGGCTGCCGTTTTTGTTTGGATCAGGATCGCGCTTATTGTGCTGCGCTGGCTGCCGCTGCGGCAGGCTTGGCCACCGATTCCCACTTGCCGTTTTTCAGCTGGTACAGGGAAACAGTGCCGTTGACGATATTGCCCTTGGGATCAAAAGCGATATCGCCGGTAACGCCTTGCAGCTTGGTCTTGGCAATTTCCGGCAGATACTTGGCCGGGTCGGCCGAGCCTGCGCGCTTCATCGCTTCGATCATCACGCGGGTAGCATCGTAGGTGTACGGTGCGTAGGCCTGGATGTCGGCATTGAAGCGCTTTTTGAACTTGTCGTTGAATGCCGCAAAGCCGGGCATGCTTTCCTTGGGAGCGCCGGCGCTGGAGGCATAGCTGCCTTCGGCATCCTTGCCACCCAGTTTGGCGAATTCGGCGGTATTCACACCGTCAGCACCCATGTAGTCGGCGGTGATGCCCAGCTTGCGCATCTGCTTGACCATCGGGCCGGCTTGCGCGTCCATGCCGCCGTAGAACACCAGATCCGGCTTTTCACCCTTGATGGCGGTGAGGATGGACATGAAGTCGGTAGCACTGTTGGTAGTGAATTCGCGCTTGATCACCTTGCCACCGGCAGCTTCTACCGATTTGGCAAAGTCATCCGCCAGGCCCTGGCCATAGGTGGTGCGGTCATCAATGATGGCAATGCGGTTGCGCTTCAGGTCGCTCACGGCAAATTTGGCCAGCGCCTGTCCCTGCTGCTGGTCATTGGCAATGATGCGGAAGGTGTTCTTGAAACCTTGCTCAGTGAACTTGGGGCTGGTCACCGAACCGGCAATCATCGGAATGCCTGCGTCCGAATAGATTTTCGATGCCGGAATGGCTGCGCCGGAGGTGAGGTGGCCGATTACACCGGCAACCTTGTTGTCGACAAAGCGTTGCGCTACCTGGGTGGCGGTTTTCGGGTCGGCCTGGTCATCTTCCGAAACCACTTCAAACTTGACCGGCTTGCCGTCCAGTTTCAGGTTCTCAGCAGTGGCTTCTTCGGCAGCCAGCTTGACGCCATTGTCGGCGTCACGGCCCCAGTGTGCAAACGGGCCGGTCAGCGGGTTGGCAGAGCCAATCTTCACGACGACAGCATCGCTTGCGCCGGCAGCGGCAGATGCGTTTTGTTGCGGGGCGGCAGCGTCTTGCTTGTTACAGGCAGTCAGCGCCAGTACGGCGGCGGCGATAAGGGTAATACGTGGGAGATACATGGAAATGCCCTGGTCTAATTAGAATTGGATAAGGGTCATTCGCCACGAAAGCTTTTGGCATTTCATGTCAGCACACCCCGGGGGTGGTGGGGTCTGTTGATGGCGCTGACTGGATACAATCGACGCCACTGACCTGCCCATTTTTGTTGTTCTGCAGCATTTCGTCAACCTTTGTGGCTGATCCACATCAGATTAACGCCGGTTTGTCCGAGCCTGACGGCAGCAGAAACAAAAAAAGCGCAGCCTGGGCTGCGCTTTTTCGGGGGTGAAGCAGGGATTACTGGGCTGCGCTGGCTGCTGCCGGTGCACCACCAACGGTGGAAACCACTTCCCACTTGCCGTTTTTGACCTGGTAAACGGTAACAGCACCGTTCTTGATGTCGCCCTTGTCGTCAAAGGCGATGTGGCCGGTCACGCCGGTGTAGTCAGTCTTGCCGACTTCGGGCAGGTATACCTTCGGATCGGTGGACTTGGCACGCTTCATGGCATCAACCAGTACACGTACGGCATCGTATTCATACGGTGCGTAGATTTGTACTTCGGTGTTGAACTTGGCCTTGAACTTGTCGTTAAAAGCAGCAAAACCCGGCATCTTGTCACGCGGAACGCCGCAGCTGGAGGAGTATTGACCTTCAGAAGCAGAGCCAGCCAGCTTGATGAATTCCGGAGTCTGCCAGCCATCGCCGCCCATCAGCTTGGCCTTGATGCCCAGACGTTCCATCTGCTTGGCCAGCGGGCCTGCTTGTGCATCCATGCCGCCGTAGAAGATGACGTCCGGCTTGGTGGCCTTGATGGAGGTCAGAATGGCGTTGAAGTCAGTTGCGGTGTTAGTGGTGAATTCACGCTTGACCACTTCCAGACCCTTGGCCTTGACGGCCTTTTCAAACTCGTCAGCCAGACCCTGACCATAAGCAGTACGGTCGTCAATAATGGCAACCTTCTTGGCTTTCAGGCCATCAGCAGCAAATTGACCCAGCGCAGTACCTTGTTGTACGTCGTTGGCAATCACGCGGAAGGTGGTCTTGAAACCTTGCTTGGTGTAGTCCGGGTTGGTAGCGGACGGGGAGATCTGCGGCAGGCCGGCGTCGGAGTAGATCTTGGAAGCCGGGATGGTGGTACCGGAGTTCAGGTGACCTACCACGCCAACAACACCAGCATCTACCAGGCGCTGGGCAACCTGGGTGCCGATTTTCGGATCGCCCTGGTCATCTTCGGAAACCAGTTCGAATTTGACTTTCTTGCCACCGATCTCAACGCCTTCAGCGTTCAGGTCTTCAATGGCCAGTTTGGCGCCAAATTCATTGTCTTTGCCCAGATGCGAAATCGGGCCGGACATGGGGGATACTTGACCGATCTTGACGGTAACGTCACCGCCGGTTGCGGCAGCAGCAGGAGCAGAAGCTGCACCAGCAGCCGGTTGCTCTTGTTTGCCACAAGCAGCCAGGGTCATGGCAGCGGCAGCGATGAGGCTCAGACGAGCATACTTATTCATATTTTATTTCCCCTGATCTTATCTATGTAGACTTGGCGATCTCTGCGGGCAGCCTGATTAAAATTCAGACTTTACCCTTTACTGATTCAGGCCATTCTTATGGAATGGCCACCAGCTGCGCTGATTATGGGGAGCAGTTTGCGCGGGTGTCAACGGGGTTTATTCATTGGCGGACAAATTATTTTTTATCCCTTCAACGGGCTGCACCAAGCGCTTGCGCACGCTGCTGGCGCATTGTGGCATCTTGTTCTATAACTTCCTGCCAGCCTTGGAGATTTTTCTCCACAATGCCTGCCAACGCTGCAATCCACTGCGGGTCATCATTGAGGCAATCGATGTAGCGGAAATCCCCTCCACCGGCTTGCTGGAAGGTGTGTTTGCCTTCCATGGCTATTTCTTCCAGCGTTTCCAGACAGTCTGCGACAAATCCCGGACAAATCACGTCCAGCCGTTTACAGCCTTCTTTACCCAGTTTTTCCAGGGTTGCACTGGTATAAGGCTGGATCCATTCCGCCCGGCCAAAACGGCTTTGGAAACTCACCATATATTGTTCCCGGCTCAATCCCAGCTTTTCTGCCAGTAAGCGTCCGGTTTTCAGGCATTCGCAGTGGTAGGGGTCACCCTTGTCCAGGGTAAAACGTGGCACGCCGTGAAAGCTCATCAACAGCTTTTCCGGGCGACCATGCACTTGCCAGTGCGCTTGCACCTTGTGTGCCAGTGCGTCGATATACGCCGTGTCCTCGTGGAAGTGACGCACGGTGCGCAATTCCGGCATGTTGCGCAGCTTCATCAGTACCCGGTAGACATCATCCAGCGCCGTTGCACTGGATGAACCGGCGTATTGCGGGTAGAGCGGAATCACCAGCAGCCGGTCCACACCCTGGGCACGCATTTTCATGATGGCGGACTCGACCGAAGGCTGGCCGTAACGCATGGCGAAATCCACCACCACATTGCGCAGCCCCCGTTCACCCAGCAGGCCTTTGAGCAGGCTGGTTTGTTTACGGGTGTAGGTGAACAAGGGCGAACCATCCGGCCGCCAGATGCTGGCATATTTTTCTGCCGACTGTTTCGGACGGGTGTTGAGGATGATGCCGTTCAGGATCAGCCACCAGATGGCCTTGGGGATTTCAATGACACGGGTGTCAGACAGGAACTGTTTCAGATAAGGGCGTACCGCCTGCGCGGTGGGTGCTTCGGGTGTGCCCAGATTGATCAGCAGAATGCCGATGCGGGCTTGTTGGTCGTGGCTGAAAGGTGGTTCTGGAAGGTATCCGGACATGGGGTTCTCGCTACCTGTACAGGTTGTGACTGCCGGCACCGGGCCGGCAGTCTGAAAAGTTGATTACTGCTTAGTCGTCGCGTGCTGGTGCCAGTACTGTGCGGTTGCCATTGGTTTCCATTGCAGAAACCAGGCCTGCCATTTCCATTTGCTCGATGAGGCGGGCAGCGCGGTTGTAACCGATGCGCAAATGGCGTTGTACCGAAGAAATGGACGCCTTGCGGGTTTTGACCACGATGGCCACGGCTTCGTCATACAGCGGGTCGGCTTCACCGCTGCCATCCACATCGCCGCCAGCGGTTACGCCTGCTTCATCGGCTTCGGCCTGACCGCTAAGTATGCCTTCGATGTAATCCGGCTCGCCGGTGGTTTTCAGGAATTCCACCACATGATGGACTTCTTCATCGGCCACAAACGCACCATGTACCCGGTTCGGGTAGCCGGAGCCAGGCGGCAGGTAGAGCATGTCGCCCTGGCCGAGCAGGGTTTCTGCGCCCATCTGGTCCAGAATGGTACGGCTGTCGATCTTGCTGGAAACCTGAAACGCGATTCGGGTGGGGATGTTGGCCTTGATCAGGCCAGTAATCACATCAACCGACGGGCGCTGGGTGGCCAGAATCAGGTGAATGCCTGCAGCACGGGCTTTTTGTGCCAGCCGGGCAATCAGCTCTTCGATTTTCTTGCCCGCCACCATCATCAGGTCGGCCAGCTCGTCAATCACCACCACGATCAGGGGCAGGGTATCCAGCGGCTCTGGTGTTTCAGGCGTAAGACTGAAAGGATTGGGAATCTTTTCGCCGGTCTTTTCCGCGTCCTTGATCTTCTGGTTGTAACCGGCCAGATTGCGCACGCCCAGCTTGGACATCAGGCGATAGCGCCGTTCCATTTCACCGACGCACCAGTTAAGCGCATTGGCGGCCTGCTTCATGTCGGTCACCACTGGTGCCAGCAGGTGCGGAATGCCTTCGTAGACCGACAGCTCCAGCATCTTGGGGTCGACCATGATCAGGCGGACTTCCCGTGCGGTGGATTTGTACAGCAAGGACAGGATCATCGCATTGATGGCGACCGATTTACCTGAGCCCGTGGTACCGGCCACCAGTACATGCGGCATCTTGGCCAGATCCACCGACACCGGCTGACCGGCAATATCCTTGCCGACGGCGATAGCCAGACGGGAACTCATGTTCTGGTAACCATCCGAGCCGATGATTTCCGACAGGCGGACGATCTGCCGTTTGGGGTTGGGTAGCTCCAGGCCCATGTATGTCTTGCCCGGAATGGTTTCCACCACCCGCACCGAGACCAGTGACAGCGCGCGAGCCAGGTCTTTCATCAGGTTGACGATTTGCGCGCCCTTGACGCCGACAGCGGGTTCGATTTCATAGCGGGTAATCACCGGACCGGGATAGGCGGCAATCACTTTGACGTCCACGCCAAAGTCGGCCAGCTTGCGCTCGATCAGACGGGAGGTGTACTCGACGGTCTCGGCAGAAACCGGCTCGTGCTGGTCTTTGGGGGCCTCCAGCAGACTCAGGCCGGGCAGCTCGCCGCTATTGGGGTCGGCAAACAGCGACTGCTGTACCGGTTTTTGTGCTTTGGGCGAAACAGGAATCTCCGCCGTAGTGGCCTCAATGCGCACTGGAGGTTTGTCTTCCTGCTTTTTCTTTTCGCTACTGACCTTGACCTCACGCTGCTGCGCAGTTTCGCGGCCGATTTCCCGGTCCTTGCGGGCCTGCCAGGCATGCCACACCTTGAGCACACCATCTTCCAGCGTGCCGCCGATTTTTTCCATGATGTCCAGCCAGGACAGGCCGGTAAACAGTGAAAACCCGATGGCTGCCGTTACCGACAGCAACAGGTAAGCGCCGGACTGGCCAAGGCCATGTCCCAGTGCCTTGCCCAGCCAGTGGCCCAGCATGCCGCCAGGGGACAAAGGCAGCTTGAGTTGTTTGCCGGCCAGCACGATGCCTTCAACGCTGGCGCTGGACAGCAGCAACAGGAAAAAGCCACCCATGGCCGCCAGCGTCATCGGATTCAGACGAAACCCCAGGGTTTCCATGCGGCGGTAGCCCCAGGCAATGGCAACCAGGCAGAACACCACCAGCCACCAGGCTGACAAGCCGAAGATATAAAGCAGCATGTCGGACAGCCAGGCACCAAAGGCACCGCCGTAGTTACGTACCGTGGGGTCGGATGAACTGTGCGACCAGGAAGGGTCTTGCGGTGAATAGCTGGCCAATACCAGTACCAGGTAGACCGCAGCCACCGCCATCAGCAACCACCATGCTTCACGCAGCAGGCTGGCAAGCTTGGGGGGCAGTGGTGTCTGGCTGTTCTTGACGACGGCCTTTCTTTTGAAAAGTCGCATTTTTCTCGTTTAAGGCTAGGACAGGGGGTGATTATAGCCTGACAAGGCCGTTTGGCGCGCTTGCTGTTGTCAGGCTTTGCTGTGGAGACAAGGCTTTCAGGCTGGGTAGAGTGCGCCCAGCACGCGCAAACCGGCAGCGCCGGTCACCTCGGGCAGGTTGGCAGGCAGGCGATGACAAAAGCGCCAGGCCAGCCAGGCAAACGCAGCCGCTTCTACCTGATGTACCGGCAAGCCCAGTTCAGCCGTACTGCAGATACGGATATCCGGCAATTGCTGTTGCAGTGCCTGCATCAATGCCGCATTGTGCGCACCGCCACCGCAGACATGCATGCTCTGCGTTTGCGGGCAGTGGCGGCGAACTTCGCCAGCGATGCTGTGTGCGGTCAGCTGCAGCAGTGTGTGCTGGACATCTGCTGCATCCAGGGCTGGCCAGGCGGCAAGTTGCTGCTCCAGCCAGTTGAGGTCAAACAGATCGCGGCCGGTGCTTTTGGGCGGCGCGAGTTGGAAATAGTCATCGGCCATCATCTGTTGCAGCAAGGACTGGTGCAAACGGCCACTGGCGGCCCAGTCGCCATTGGCATCATAGGGCTTGCCGGTGTGGCGCTGGCACCAGGCATCCAGCAGCATATTGCCTGGCCCACAGTCAAAGCCGATTACCGGCAGGCTGCGATGCAGGCGTGTCAGATTGCTGATGCCGCCGATATTCAGGATGACGCGGTTTTCCGTATCACTGGCAAACACATCCTGATGAAAGGCCGGCACCAGTGGAGCTCCATGGCCACCGGCAGCCACATCGCGGCTGCGGAAATCACCAATCACGTCAATGCCGGTCAGTTCTGCCAGCAAGGCATGGTTGCCAATCTGCAAGGTATAAGCGGCATGCGGGGCATGGCGAATGGTCTGGCCGTGGCAGCCGATGGCGCGAATTGCTGCAGCGGGCAGGGCGGCCTTGCCCAGCAGTTGCGCGACAACATCCGCATAAATTCGTGCCAGCGTATTCGCCAGGCGCGCGGCAAGGTCCAGTTCGTTGTGCCCGATGGCTTGCAACTGCAAGACCTGTTCACGCACGCCAGCGGGGAAGGGCAGGAAACTGTCTTCCACCACTTGCGGCTTGCCTTGGGCATCCATTTCCAGCAGGACGGCATCCACGCCATCCAGGCTGGTGCCGGACATCAGTCCGATATAGCGTTCAATCATGTCGTGTCGGCTTTTCATCAGGGCATCGTATAGCGAGGCACAGGCGGTTTTGCGGTAATCCCGGCAGTTTGCGATAATCCCGCACTTTGCTGCCTGCCTTGCAGTTGCACTGCAATATACAGGGTTTGCCATGCATTGCAGACATTTCCAGTCGCAAACCGGAGTGCCTTGCCTGGTCAGCCTACTTGTCACTGCTAGCAGCCGGGCGATTGCCAGCTGCTTTGCCGATCTGAAATAACGGACTCATGAAGCTCACCCTGCTGATGCCAGGACTCGCCTGGCTGGACGTCCATGATGGCGCCGAAGTTTGCCGCGGGCTGTCGCTGCCCGCTTTGTCTTGCCTGTTGGGCCGTGGCCACAGGCATGGCCAGGCCTTGTCGCTGACCGAGCTGTATGGCCGGGCTGGCGGTTTCCCTTTGCATGGACTGGCGCGCGAACTGGCAAAGCATGCCGGTCTGACTGGCGACGACTGGCTGATGGCAGACCCGGTACACGTGCGCATTGATCGCGACCGCGCCTTGCTGGCCGATGTCGGGGTGATGCGGCTGTCGCAGGATGAGGCCGATGCCATGGTACAAAGCCTGAACCGGCACTTTACCGAAGATGGCCTGACATTCCATGCCATCGAACCGGGGCGCTGGTTGCTGCAATTGCCAGGGCCCAGTCAGGCGCAATTCACCCCACTGCAGGATGCAGTAGGCGAAAACGTGAATGAACACCTGCCCGCAGGCGAGCGTGGTTTGCACTGGAGCCGTTTGCTCAACGAGATGCAGATGCTGCTTTATACCCATCCGGTGAATGACGCCCGCGAAATGCAGGGCGAGCTGGCGGTCAACAGCGTCTGGCTGTGGGGGGATGGTGCAGCAGCAAGCCAGCTTGCCGACCAGCCGCAGGCAGATCTACTGCTAAGCGATGACCCCATCTTGCAGCAGCAGGCCGACTGCCCGACGGATGCCATGCCCTATGACTTTTCCGGCCTGATGGCGCGCTGCGCAACACTGCAAGCCAATAGTCATGTTGTGGTGGTGCAGGATGCTTTGCTGTCCGCAGCGCAATACCGTGATGCCTGGGGCTGGCGCGAGCAATTGCAGCGCATGGAAACCGACTGGTTCCAGCCGCTGCTGCAAGCACTGAAGCAAGGCAAAATCAGCGAATTGCAGCTGCAATGCCATGGGGCTGCCGGCTTCAAGCTGCGCATTTGCCGCCGTGATTTGTGGAAATTCTGGCAACGCCCGCAATCGCCCGCCACCCTGTATTGAGAGCTTCATGTCACGCATCGTCACCCGCAATATTCCAGATCAACATCATGCCACCCTGGTTGCCCAGGGCCTGAGTCCCTTGATGGCCAGGCTGTATGCCGCCCGCGGCATTGCCGGGTCGGATGAGCTGGACTACAGCCTCAAGGCCCTGCTGCCTTATCACAGCATGAAGAACATCACCGCCATGGCCAGCCGTCTGGCCGACGCCATTGCCGCCGGGCAGCGCATGCTGGTGGTGGCCGACTATGACGCTGATGGCGCAACAGCCTGCTCGGTGGCGGTGAAAGGCTTGTCCATGCTGGGCGGCAAGGTGGATTTCATCGTGCCCAACCGCTTTGAATACGGTTACGGCCTGACGCCGGAAATTGTCGACCTGGCGGCGCAAAGCAAACCCGACATCATCGTCACCGTCGATAACGGCATCGCCAGCGTGGCAGGGGTGGAGCGTGCACGTGCGCTGGGCATCGAGGTGCTGATTACCGACCATCACCTGCCTGGTGACACCCTGCCGCAGGCCTTGATCGTCAACCCCAACCAGCCGGGCTGCGAATTCCCCTCCAAGCACCTGGCCGGAGTAGGAGTGATGTTTTATGTGTTGCTGGCCTTGCGCGCCGAGCAACGCCAGCGCGGCATCTATGCCGGGCAGACAGAACCCAATCTGGGCGAATTGCTGGACTACGTGGCACTGGGAACGGTGGCTGACGTGGTAAGGCTTGACCAGAACAATCGCATCCTGGTGGAAAACGGCCTGCGCCGCATGCGTAGCGGCCGCATGGTGCCTGGCATTGCCGCACTGTTCCGCATTGCCGGACGTGCGCATTACAAGGCCAACACCTTTGATTTGGGATTTACTCTTGGCCCCCGGCTGAATGCGGCCGGGCGGCTGGATGACATGAGCCTGGGCATCGCCTGCCTGCTATCCGGCACGGAAAGCCAGGCAATGACACTGGCGCAGGAGCTGGACCGACTGAACCGCGAGCGCAGGGTCATCGAGCATGGCATGCAGGACGAAGCGCTGGCGGTACTGTCCAGCATCGACCCGGCAGACCGCTACACCCTTACCTTGTACCGGGATGACTGGCACCAGGGTGTTGTCGGCATTGTTGCCTCGCGCCTGAAAGAACGTTTCCATCGTCCGGCCATCGTTTTTGCACCGGGCGATGAAGGCGAGATCAAGGGCTCCGGCCGCTCGATTCCCGGTTTCCATCTGCGCGATGCGCTGGATCTGGTATTCAAGCGCCACCCGGGCTTGATCCTCAAGTTTGGCGGCCATGCCATGGCAGCCGGCATGACGCTGGCAGAAGCACGATTTGCCGAATTCCAGCAGGCATTCGAGCAGGTGGCACGCGAGTTGCTGGACGAAAACCAGCTCACCCGCACCATCGAAACCGACGGCAGCCTGGATGCGCGTGAGCTGCATCTGCCGTTTGCCGAAGAACTGGCCGCAGAAGTGTGGGGGCAGGGCTTTCCGGTGCCGTATTTCCACGACCGCTTTGCCGTGATGAGCCAGCGCGTGGTGGGAGACAAACATCTTAAATTACGGATTGCCAAGCAAGGGCAGGAGTTCGACGCCATGCTGTTCAATCAGGTGGACTGGCTGCCTGACAATATCAATGCGGTGTATCAACTGGTGGCCAACGAATGGCAAGGCCGCAAGGAATTGCAGATCTATCTGCAACACTGGACGGCAGCGGAGTGATGCTGTCCGTGCGTGACGATTACTGCGGATAAAGCGGCTGACCGATGGCCAGCTGGTCGTCGTCACGAAACTTACTGGCCGGGCCGGCAGACCAGGCCCAGCCAGCCAGACTGCCGTCCTCTCGGGTGTAAATGCGTACCAAACCGCGCCCGATACCGGTTTGCTTGCTGCCATCCTCCCGGTAGCGCGTATCGCCCTTCCAGTGCGCACCAGCCGAATCGATGACCTCCACCAGCCACTGTGTGGTTCCCGGCTGCAAAGGTGGTTGTGGAGGATTGAGCACTTGCGGCTTGCTGTTGACGATCATCACATGGCCGGTGTCCTTGGCATGCAGATAACGCGCTGCAAAAACATCGCCTGCTTCAACATCCTGCATGTGCTCGCGCCGGACAAAGCCCTGACCGGAGGCAATTGCTGCGTAGTAATTCTCGGCCTTGGGGTACTCCTTCCAGTAAGTCCTGCGTACCCCATCCAGCACCAGACTGTCGGTACGCTGGAAAATGGCATCAAGCAAACCACTGCAATCCGTTTGTACCGTGCTGTATTCGGCGCGGCCCAGCAAGCCCGCATCGCCTTGCCAACGTACCCAGCCATGATGCTGATAGCTGTTGTGCTCGGGGCTGACCTCTGCAAGCAGTTGCCGGGCCAGCTGCAAATGGGCGGGCAGAGGAGGGGAATCCGCCCAGGCAGGACTGGTCAGCAGCATGAATATCAAGAAAGGGCGCATCAAGGTGCCTGCCTGAGGGAAAACCGGATTATCGCGCCGGAATCCGGTTTTTGTCAGCCAGCAAACCAGGGCTATATCAGATCAGCCCTTGCGCCAGCATGGCATCCGCCACTTTGGCGAACCCGGCAATATTCGCGCCGCGGACATAGCTGACACGGCCATCCTCTCCACGCCCGTGGTTGACACAGGCCTGATGAATACCTTGCATGATGGCATGCAGACGCGCATCCACCTCGCCATGTGTCCAGCTCAGTCGCGCCGCATTCTGGCTCATTTCCAGCCCGGAAGTTGCCACACCACCGGCATTGCTGGCCTTGCCGGGCGCATACAGGATGCCAGCCTGCTCGAAGCGCTGAACGGCTTGCCAGGTGGACGGCATATTGGCACCTTCAGCTACGCAGCACACCCCGTTTTCAATCAGGCAACGTGCATCTTCTTCATCCAGTTCGTTCTGCGTGGCGCAGGGGAGCGTAACATCCACTGGTATTTGCCAGGGCCGTTTGCCCAGCAAGAAGGGCAGGCCGAGCCGCGCTGCATAGTCGCTGATACGACCGTAGTGACGGTTCTTTACATCCATCAGCTCGGTCAACTTTGCCGGGGTGAAGCCCTGCTCATCCAGCACGGTGCCACTGGAATCAGAAGCGGACACTACCTTGGCACCCAGCTCCATGGCCTTGGCAATGGCATATTGCGCCACGTTGCCAGAGCCCGAAACACTCACCCGCATGCCTTCCAGTGACAAGCCGCGTGTCTTCAGCATTTCCTGCGCAAAATACACGGTGCCGAATCCGGTGGCTTCCGGCCGCATCAGCGAGCCGCCAAAACTCAGGCCTTTACCAGTAAATACACAGTCAGCGCGGTTGCCCAGCTTTTTCACCATGCCGGCCATATAAGCGACCTCTCGCCCGCCAACGCCGATATCACCCGCCGGAACATCGGTGTCGGCACCAATATGACGGTAAAGCTCGCAGGCAAAGGCCTGGCAAAAGCGCATCACTTCGCCCTGGCTCTTGCCTTTGGGGTCGAAGTCCGACCCGCCTTTGGCACCGCCCATGGGCAGGGTGGTCAGCGCATTTTTCAGTGTTTGTTCAAAGGCCAGAAACTTGAGAACAGACAGATTGACCGATGGATGAAAACGTATCCCGCCCTTGTATGGGCCAATCGCCATGCTGTGTTGCACCCGGTATCCGCGATTGACCTGAACCCTGCCTTGATCATCCGTCCAGCACACGCGGAACATGATGATTCGTTCAGGCTCCGTCAGACGTTCCAGCAAAGCCTGATCGGTGTAGTGTGGATGCTGGCGCAAGAAGGGTTGCAAACTGTCAAATACTTCGTGGACAGCTTGCAGGTATTCCGGCTGATGGGGATTGCGCTGGCGCAGGTGCTCAAGAAAAAGCGTGCTATCGAACATGGCGTATGAGAATGGCGAGTTTTCGAAAGCACGAGTTTAGCCAGCAAAGGGGCAGGGTAAGGCTGCCAAGCCGTCCAACAGCACAAAATCGGAATAAACGAGACATGCCCGGAGAATTTTCCAGGAAGCTGCCATATCGATCGCAGAGCCATGACATGAATATGTACAAAATCAATCTTGTTCGCTATGCTGGGCTGATTGTCATCCTGCAGCAAAGAAAATCATGACAGAACTGATAATGGGCCTGTTGTTGCTAGGCTCGGCAGCCAGCTTGCTGGCCTGTTTCCGGGTGCAGCAGCGCAGCGCGACCGAGCGTCAGCAATGGTTGCAGCAAGAGGCAGGCATGCAAGCCAGGCTGGAATCCCTGCAGGAATCATTGCAGCAGTTAGGCCGGCAATCTGATGCCCAATCCCGGGAGCTGAACGACTTGCGGACGCAGTTGGCTGAAGCACAGCAACAAACAGCCGCGCATTGGGCCAGCAAGCAGGAGCAGGCCCGTCAGCTGGAGCAAACCCGCAGTGACTGGCAGCGGCAAGGCCAGCAACTTCAACAGCAGGCGCAGGAGCTGGTCCGGTTGAGCAACCGGGAGCAGGAACTGCAAACCATGCTGCAAATGGAAAGGCAGCAAGCGGCGGAAAAACTGGCCTTGCTGACCGAGGCCAAAGAAACACTGAGCAATCAGTTCAAGGCGCTGGCCAATGACATCCTGGAAGAAAAGTCCAAACGCTTTGCCGAACAGAATCAGCAAAGCCTTGGGGCCATGCTGGGCCCGTTGCACGAACGCATCCAGGGTTTTGGCAAACTGGTGCAGGACACCTACGACAAGGACTCCAAGGAACGCCTGAGCCTGGAGCAGGAATTGCGCCGCCTGCAAGAAATGAATACCCGCCTGAATCAGGACGCCATCGCACTGACCCAGGCACTGACCGGCAGCAATAACAAGGCCCAGGGCAACTGGGGGGAAATGGTGCTGGAGAAGGTGCTGGAAACGTCGGGCCTGAGCCGGGATCGCGAATACCGGGTTCAGGTATCTGATGTTCTGGAAACAGAAGACGGCCTCAAACGCTACCAGCCGGATGTGGTCATCGACCTGCCGGAAGGCAAGCAACTGGTTGTCGATTCCAAAGTCAGCCTCAACGCCTATGTACGCTATGTGGCAGCCAGTGATGAAGATGCGCGCGAACAGGCCCTGAAAGCACACGTGGCGGCCATTCGCCAGCATATCCGCAGCCTGTCGGAAAAGCGTTATCAAGACCTGTACCGGCTCAACACTGTCGATTTTGTCTTCATGTTCATTCCGGTGGAGCCCGCGTACCTGCTGGCCGTGCAGCATGACATGAGCTTGTTCAATGAGGCTTTTGAACGCCGCATCATGATTGTCGGTCCCAGCACCTTGCTGGCAACGCTGCGCACCGTGGCCAGCATCTGGCGCTATGAGTACCAGAACCAGAACGCTCAGGAAATTGCCCGCCAAAGTGGCGCCATGTACGACAAATTCGCCGGCTTTGTCGGCAATATGGATAAACTGGGCAAGCAACTGGACAACACCCGTGAGGTATTTGGCGATGCCATGCGTCAGCTGTCGTCCGGGCGAGGCAATCTGCTGTCCAGTGCCGAACGGCTGCGCAAGATGGGGATCAAGCATAACAAGCAACTCCCCGGACACCTGCTGAGTGATGCGGCAGAAGAGGGAAGTGATGAATGAATGCGCGCATTTGGAGGTGAACTATTTGCGCCAAATGGTTAAGATAGCGCCGTTAAATCAGCAAGCATGACCGCAGCCTTCTTGCGGTCAGCATGACAAACAGGAGTATCAGTATGGTGTTCTTCAAGGTTCCGATGCGCAATTCCAGCGAATGGGAAAAAATGTATGACTTCATTATTGTTGAGATGAAGTCGGCTGATGAGCTGGACGATGTACTGTCGGCTACGCTGTATGATGTTTTCGGTGAATTTGACGACGAGCAGCCGGAACACTGGCAGCCGCAGCAACTGACCCTGGAACAGGCTCTGGCTTCCGGCTGGCCGATTTTCAGCTATGCTATGTATCAGCGTGAAAAAGAAATCGCCTGAGCGTCTTGCTTGAGCATTTCAATAAAAAGCCCTGCAATGCAGGGCTTTTTTCATGCATGAGTGGCCAGATCAAGGGCAGGGGTTGGGAATCCGCGCATGAATGGCTTCCAGCTGCTGCAGGATTTCATCACTCAGCGTGACATGGATGCTATCCAGATTTTCCTGCAACTGCGCCAGCGTGGTCGCACCAATGATATTACTGGTGACAAACGGACGACTGTTGACAAAGGCAAGTGCCAGTTGTGCCGGGCTGATTCCATGCTGCTGCGCCAGCTCAACATAGGCCTTGCTTGCCTCGGCAGCGGTCGGGCTGCTGTAACGGGTAAAGCGATCGAACAAGGTCAGACGTCCACCTGCCGGACGTGCGCCATTCAGGTATTTGCCCGTCAGCACACCAAAGGCCAACGGCGAATAGGCCAGCAAACCGACATTTTCCCGTCGACTGAACTCTGATAAGCCAATTTCATACAGCCGGTTCAGCAGGCTGTACGGGTTCTGTATACTCACCACACGCGGCAGGCCAAGGTTTTCGGATGCTTTCAGAAACTGCGCCACGCCCCATGGTGTTTCATTGGACAGACCGATGGCGCGGATTTTTCCATCGCGAATGAACTCCTGCAGGACAGACAGCGTTTCTTCAATCGGCGTACTGCCTGCCGGATCATCCTGCCAGGGAAAACCCAGAGTACCAAAGGTATTGGCGTTACGATCCGGCCAATGCAACTGGTACAAATCGAGATAATCGGTCTGAAGACGACGCAGGCTGTCGTTCAGCGCCTGAGTCAAATTCTTGCGATCAAAGTGGGGGTTGCCATCGCGAAAATGGCTGGGTCGCTTGGGATCGGTCGCAGGACCCGCCGCCTTGCTGGCCAATACGATACGATCACGCTGACCGGTTTTCTTCAGCCAGCTGCCGATGTAGGACTCTGTCAGACCTTGTGTTTCAGGACGAGGCGGCACCGGATACATTTCAGCCGCATCCAGCAGGTTCACACCATGCTCCAGCGCCAGGTCAATCTGGCTATGGGCTTCAGCTTCCGTATTCTGTTCGCCCCAGGTCATGGTACCCAGGGCAATCACACTCACCGAAACATCAGTGTCGCCCAGCTTGCGATATTGCATGATTCGTATCTTTCCGTCAGGTGGATGGGGAAGTACATGGTACTGATGCGAACGATAACTGAGAAGTCATTTGCTTCCATAAGTAATCCTCTGGATATGAATACATATGTTCGCATAATATATATTATGTCAAATTATATAAATCCCGACCATGCAACTCCATGCATGACAGCAAACAGTCAACGTTTCTCAGCCCGCACTTCAGCTGCTTGGCTTTGCATATCAAAAAAGGCCCCGGGGGCCTTTTCACTACTGCAGCTGACGGGTCAGACGCTATCGACATTACTTTGCACTTCGCTTTCGCTCAGTACTTCTTGTGCCCAGACCACGGCTTCCATGTAGACACTATTCACCTGACCAATGTCGACTTCCATGCTGGCAGCCAGCCGGGTGATGCTGTCGCTGTCATCCTGTTCACAGGCTTTCGCCAGCTGCAATGGCGCTGCAAACAGGCCCTTGTCGTGCAACAGGGCATCAGAAATCATGAATGGCAGATCCAGCGGCTCCAGCGCTTCGCTCAAAGGCATGTTAAGCAGGTCGCCTAACAAGGAGAACATGCCGGTCAGAAACAGGTGTTCGGCTTCCAGCTTGTTGCCGCGGACGATGCCGAGTTCTTCCATGAAATGGGCTCGAATCAGCGACTTTTCCAGCAAGGACAGGGTTGCACCGCTATCACTTTCCGAGGTGAACAGTAGCAGGGACAGCCATTTGAACAAGGCATTGCGTCCCAGCAGCATCAACCCGTCTTCAATGGTCTGGATCTTTCGAGACAGGCCGTTGACCGGCGAATTGACAAAGCGCAGTAGTTTGAACAACAGTACCGAATCCAGCTTGAACTGTGCTTCCACTTCTGCGGTAGGTGCATTGGCACGGAGCAGGCGCATGATTTCCAGCACTCTGCCCTGATTTGCACCCTCTTTCTGGCTTACCTTCTGCTGTGCAACTGACAGATAGGAGCCATGAAACAAGGCAAAGCGGTCATTATTCTTGGCATGGCGGCACAAGGCCAGCTCTTCGGCGGTGTTGATGTTGCGTGCCAGCCAGCGCAGTTGCGGGTAGCGCTGCGGCAGTTGTTCCAGTAAGGGAAACAAGGCACGCGTATTTGGCGCGGCAAAATCCAGCACCAGGTAATCCAGTCGCTGGTACAGCGCCAATGCGGTGGGGCTGCTGCCATAACGTGCCGGTTCAACGGCAAAGCGCAGCCCTGCTCCACGCAAGCCATCAAGCTGGGTAATCAGGTCTTCGGTGAGTTGCTCGCCTTCCAGTAAATCGAGCATGTAAATGGTGCTATCGGATGGCAGTTCCAGCGACGGCAAATCATCCAGTGAGGCGAGCGAGACATGAATGAAGGCGCGGCGAAAAGTCAGCAGGCGGAAAATGTTCATGTTCTTCAGCGTGCTGAACAACAGGCGGTCAAACGTGCGCCGGCCTGCGGGAGTGCGGCTGCCACTCAGCCCGTCCTTGACGGAAAACTCATAGGCGACAATGCGCTGGGACTTGTCCTGGATGGGCTGGTGCGAAACAAAGCCCAGGGTCTGTGGCAGATTGAGCGGTGCACTGTGGCCGGTAGCTTCTTCCGCCGGGGCCGGCGGCTGGGCTACAGGGGGGGCTTCCGGTGTGACCTGCTCTCCCCGATTGAGCAGGCCGCCGAATATCTTTTTAAACATTGTTTACTCGCTGACATCAACAGTTAGCCATGCGGGCCAGTCAGCCTGAACTACAGGCCACAGCCGCGCATGACAGTGTAGTCAGAATTGGCATGCATGGACAGTCTGTTGTGAACAATCAGTTGTGCGCAGGAGACTTGCGCAGCCAGCACTCATTCTGAAACACTCCGGCAAAAAACGGAGTCAGCAGTTTGTCGGCATCCTGCACCAGGTCGACCACCTGATTGAGCAACCAGCTGTCGATCAGGCCGCAAATGGTGGAATGCAGGCAGCCCGCAGCGCAGCGCAGGTCTATTCCCGGGCGCACCAGCCCGGCCTCGGCAGCCTGGCTGAGGATGGTATGCAGATTGCCTATTTTTTCCATCAGCCAGTTGCGGTCCATCAAATGCGAATTTTGCATTTCACCCACGTATTCACAGCGCAGGTTGATAATGCCGATAACCCGTGCAATACGTGGCGTGGTAGTTACCAGCCGCAGCACCCCGCAGCTGTGCAGCCACAAGCGCTGTGCCGGGTTGAGCTCCGGGCAATGTCCGGCCTGCAGCAAAACATCCATCATCTCGGCAAATGGTGGAAATGCGCGATCACACATGGCGTTGAACAAGTCGGCCTTGTTGTCGAAATGCCAGTAGATGGCACCACGTGTCAGGCCTGCGTACTCGGCAATGCTGGCCAGCGTGGTTTTGCTGACACCCTGTTCCCAGAACAGATGTTCTGCTGCATCCAGCAACAGATGCCTTGTCTTGTCAGCTTCTTCTTTAGTCTTGCGTGCCATTGCGTCATCAATCCGGAAAAGATGACCGGGTACATTGCCCGGTCATTCTGTATTGTCGGGGAGCACCACCAGGCACTCCCCTGCCAGCAGAAAGGCCGGAATTCTACCCGCCTTTGCTGCCCTGCTCCACTGGCTGCCAGCCGCCACCCAGCACCTTGTACAGCGTCACCAGATTGGAAGCTTGCGACAGTTGCGTGCTGATCAGGTCCTGCTGCGCGGTGTAGAGCGTGCGCTGTGCCACCAGCAAGGTCAGATAGCTGTCGATACCCGCCTTGAAGCGCGCCTCGGACAATTGCAAGCTGCGCTGGCTGGACTGCACCAGTGCCTGCTGTGCCTTCAGCTGGGTGCCCACCGTGCCACGGATTGCCAGCGCGTCGGACACTTCACGGAATGCAGTCTGCACAGCCTTGTCGTACTTGGCGACCGCGATTTCCCGTGCCACTTTTGCCGATTCAAGATTGGCGCTCAGACTGCCGGCATTGAAAATGGGCAGGTTGATGGACGGGCTGAACGACCAGGCCCCACTACCCGCCTTGAACAGATCGGACAAATTGCTGGAGCTGGCTCCGGCACTTGCCGTCAGGCTGATGCTGGGGAAGAACTTGGCCCGCGCTGCGCCGATATTGGCATCCGCGGCTTTCAGGTCGTGCTCGGCCGCCAGAATATCCGGGCGACGCTGCAATAGCGACGATGGCAGTCCGGCAGGCAGGTCTGCCAGTTGACCCGGCAGCAGCTGGGCATTACTGCTGCGCAGATCTTCCGGCAGCGCCGTGCCAAGTAGCAGCGTCAGCGCGTTTTCGTCCTGCGCTACCTGGCTCTGATAACTTGCCTGGGCCGACTGGGCGGATTGCACCGTGGTTTCGGCACTGCTGAGGTCCAGATCGGTAGCGGCACCCAGCTCCAGCTTGCGGCGGGTCAGCTCAAGCGAAGATAGCTGTGACTGCAGTGTGTTTTCAGCCACTTTCAGATGCTGGCGATCCGCCAGCAAGGTCAGGTAGGCATTGGCCACTTCGGCAACCAGCGAAATCTGCGTACTGCGCCGGGTTTCTTCCAGTGAGAAGAAATTTTCCAGTGCTTGCTGCTTCAGGCTGGACAAGCGGCCAAACACATCCAGTTCGTAAGAACTGAAACCGATTCCGGCACTGTAGCTGTGGCTGATATACGCGCTGCCAGTGCTGCTGCTATTGGCGGAAATCCGCTGATTGGTACCACTGCCACTGGCACTGACGGCCGGAAACAGATTGGCTTTCTGGATCTGGTAACTTGCGCGCGCCGTTTCGATATTCAGGGCAGCCACCCGCAGGTCGCGGTTGTTTTCCAGCGCCAGGCGTATCAGCCGCTGCATGGCAGGGTCGGTAAAGAATTGCTGCCATGCCAGTTGTGCGGCATCGGTACTGCCGGCCTTGTCAGCCGGAACACCCTGATACGCCGGTCCGGTGGGCCACTGGGCAGGCAATACATTGGCCGGCTGCTGATAAACCGGAATCAGCGAGCAGCCTGCCAGCGCACTAGCCAGCATGCCCAGGCTGAAAACCTTGATGAAGCGGGACATTACAGGCCCTCCTTGCTGATGCCGTGCATGTCATCCGCCAGTTTCTTGGGCGGGAAGCGACGGCGGACGACCACGAAAAATACCGGAACCAGGAAAATCGCCAGTACGGTGGCGGAGATCATGCCGCCCATCACGCCGGTACCAATGGCGTTCTGACTGCCGGAACCCGCGCCATGGCTGATCACCAACGGCAAGATACCCAGAATGAAGGCCAGCGAGGTCATCAGGATGGGGCGCAGACGCATGCGGACTGCTTCCATGGTGGCGGCAATCAACTCCTTGCCGTGTTCTTGCTGCTCTTTGGCAAACTCCACGATCAGGATGGCGTTTTTCGCCGCCAGACCAATGGTGGTAAGCAAACCCACCTGGAAATACACGTCATTGGTAAGGCCGCGCAAGCTGGCTGCCAGCAAGGCACCAATCACACCCAGCGGCACCACCATCATCACCGAGAACGGAATCGACCAGCTTTCATACAGGGCAGCCAGGCACAGGAACACGATCAGCAGCGAAATGGCGTACAGCGCAGGTGCCTGCGAGCCGGACAGGCGCTCTTCGTACGACAGGCCGGTCCATTCAAAACCGATGCCGGCAGGCAGCTGCTTGATCATGTTTTCCATTTCCGCCATGGCGGTACCGGTACTCACGCCAGCAGCCGGGGAGCCCTGGATTTCCACCGACGACTGGCCGTTATAGCGCTCCAGCCGCGGCGAACCGAAGCCCCAGTGCGAACTGGCAAAGGCCGAGAAAGGCACCATGGCACCGCTGCTGTTACGTACATACCAGTTGGTCAGGTCTTCCGGCGACATGCGGTATGGCGCATCACCTTGCAGATATACCTTCTTGATGCGACCACGATCAATGAAGTCGTTGACGTAGCTGGAACCAATGGCGGTACTCAGCGTGGTATTAATGTCGGAGACGGAAACACCCAGCGCATTGGCTTTTTCGTGGTCCACATCCAGCAGGTATTGCGGGTTGTCACTCAGGCCGTTGGGGCGCACTGCCATCAGCTTGGGATTTTTCGCTGCCATGCCCAGCAACTGGTTACGCGCCGCCATCAGCTTGTCATGCCCAAGACCGGCACGGTCTTGCAATTGCAGGTCGAAGCCGGAGGCATTACCCAGCTCCATCACGGCCGGAGGCGCAAAGGCGAAGATCATCGCGTCGCGAATCTGGCTGAATGCACCCATGGCGCGGCCAGCCACAGCCTTAACGCTCAGGTCGGGGCGATTGCGCTCATCCCACGGTTTGAGCTGGACAAAACCCAGGCCCATGTTCTGGCCGCTACCGGCAAAACTGAAGCCCGATACGGTAAACAGCGAGCTGACAGCCGGGTCATTCAGGAAGTGCTTTTGCACTTGCAGCAATGCCGCATCGGTACGTTCCCGGGTGGCACCCGGCGGCAATTGCACCTGGGTAAACAGGATGCCCTGGTCTTCTTCCGGCAGGAAGGAGGTGGGCAGCCGCATGAATAGCACCGTCATGGCAATGATGATGCCGGTGTAGATCACCATGTAGCGGAAAGTCTTGTTCAGCATGCGCGACACGATGCTCTGGTAGCGCTCGTTGTTACGGTCGAAGGTGCGGTTGAACCAGCCAAACACGCCGGTGTATTCATGGCCGACGCCATGGCCTTTTTCAACCGGCTTGAGCAAGGTGGCGCACAAGGCCGGGGTCAGCACCAGCGCCACCAGGACCGACAGTGCCATAGAGGACACCACGGTGATGGAGAACTGGCGATAAATCACACCGGTAGAGCCGCCAAAGAAGGCCATCGGCACGAATACCGCAGCCAGCACCAGCGCAATGCCGATCAGCGCCCCGGTAATCTGGCCCATGGATTTGCGCGTGGCTTCACGCGGCGGCAAGCCCTCCTCGCTCATCACCCGTTCCACGTTTTCCACCACCACGATGGCATCGTCCACCAGCAGGCCGATGGCCAGCACCAGGCCGAACATGGTCAGCGTGTTGATGGAAAAGCCGGTGGCCGCCATCACGCCAAAAGTACCCAGCAGCACTACCGGTACGGCGATGGTCGGAATCAGCGTGGCGCGGAAGTTTTGCAGGAATACATACATCACCACAAACACCAGGCCAATGGCTTCCACCAGCGTCTTGACCACTTCTTCGATGGAAATCTTCACGAAGGGGGTGGTGTCGTATGGGTAAACCGCCTTCACGCCCTTGGGGAAATAGGCCGACAGTTCGGCAACCTTGTTGCGCACTGCCTGGGCGGTATCCAGCGCATTGGCACCACTGGCCAGCTTGATGGCCACACCGGTTGCCGGCTTGCCGTTGAACAAGGCCTTGGTGCGATAGGTTTCGGCACCCAGTTCGATACGGGCCACGTTTTTCAGCAGCACCCGCGAGCCATCGGCATTCACCTTCAGCAGGATCTTGCCAAACTGCTCGGCGCTGGACAAACGGGTTTGCGCGACGATGGTTGCATTGAGTTGCTGACCCGGCTTGGCAGGCAGACCACCCAGTTGACCAGCAGAAACCTGGGCATTCTGTGCGGTAATGGCACTGGTGACATCGGCCGTGGTCAACTGGTAGCTGTTGAGCTTGTTCGGGTCCAGCCAGATACGCATCGCGTATTGCGAACCGAACAGCGACACTTCACCCACACCATTTACCCGGCTGAGGGAGTCCTGCAGGTTACTGGCAACGTAATCGCCCAGGTCGGTGCCGGTCATGCTGCCGTCTTCGGACACAAAACCCACCACCATCAGGAAGTTACGTGCCGATTTGGTGACAGTAATACCCTGCTGTTGTACCACGGTGGGCAAGGTGGCCATGGCTGATTGCAGCTTGTTCTGCACCTGTACCTGCGCGGTATCCGGGTTGGTACCGGCATCAAAGGTCATGGTGATGGTGACAGCACCGGTGTCATCACTGGTGGAGTTCATGTAACGCAGGTGGTCGATACCCTGCATTTTTTGCTCGATCACCTGAGTGACACTGTCTTCAACGGTTTTGGCCGATGCACCCGGATAGGTGGCATTGATGGCGATCTGCGGCGGTGCAATGGCCGGATATTGCGATATCGGCAGGCTGCGGATCGACAACAAACCCGCCAGCATGATCACGATGGCAATCACCCAGGCAAAGATTGGCCGGTCGATAAAAAATTTGGACATGAATCTTTCCCTGATTTACTTGGCGGCAGAGGCATTGGTTTTCAGCGGCTCGGCTTTGACAGCGGCGCCATCCTGCACCTTCATCAAGCCTTCCACCACGATGCGCTCACCACCTTGCAGGCCGCCATCCACCAGCCATTTGTCGCCGATGGTCTGACTGGTCTTGATGATGCGGGCATGCGCCTTGTTATCCTGCCCCACCACCATGACCACGGCCTCGCCTTTCTGGTTGCGGCTGACAGCCGGTTGCGGAACCAGCAAGGCGTTATGCCGCACGCCCTGCTCCAGGCGGGCACGTACAAACATACCCGGCAGCAGTTCTCCATTCGGGTTATCAAAGGTAGCGCGCAAGGTCACCATGCCAGTGCCGGAATCCACGGTGATGTCGGAGAACTCCAGTTCACCGCTGTGCGCATATTCGCTGCCGTCTTCCAGGATCAGCTTCACCTTGGCCTTGCCGGCCTGGTTCTGCAAAGCGCCCTTGGCAAAATCACGACGCAGGCGCAGCAACTCGGTACTGGACTGGGTCATGTCGACATAGGCGGTGGACAGTTGCTGAACGGTAGCCAGCGCCGTGGTCTGATTGGCAGTTACCAGTGCACCGGCAGTCACGCTGGATTTGCCGATACGACCGCTGACCGGAGCGGTAATGCGGGTATAAGCCAGGTTGATGCGAGCAGTTTCCAGCGAGGCCTTGGCAGTAGCCACATCGGCACGCGCCTGCAGCAAGGCGGCATGTGCATCGTCATTGTCCTGGCTGCTGATTGCCTTGATTTCCACCAGTTGCGCATAGCGCTTGGCCTTGAGCTCGGCCGATGTCAGAGTCGCCTCGGCCTTGGCCAGGCTGGCCTGAGCGGTCTGGTATGCGGCCTGATAGGTATCGGGGTTGATCTGGTACAAAACCTGGCCTGCCTTGACGTTGCTGCCTTCAGCAAACAGGCGCTTCTGGATGATGCCGCCAACCTGGGGGCGGATTTCGGCAACGGTAAACGCTGAAATGCGTGCCGGCAGTTCGCGGGTGATAACGGTATCCTGCGGCTGCAGCGTAATCACGCCGACGCTGGCCGGGCCGGCTGCAGGCATGGCGGCATTTTGCGACTGACCGCAGCTACTCAGGGCTGCAGTCAGGAGCAAAGCGGCAACAGCCTTGAGTGCGGGTGTGGCTTGCTTGATGTGCATAGACATTCCAGTTCTTGATTTTATGAAAGCTGCGCTGAGCCAGTGCATGGCTGCCCAGTTCATGATGCAGTGCAGACATTTTAAATACATACGCGTTTGTATGCATTAATTTTTGCGGAGAAAAAATGTAAAACCTGGTAGCTGATAAAGAAGCAGGCGCGAAAACTAGCGAGTTTTCGTGTGATTTATTACGTTGTAGTCGAATGTTTTGTTAACGATGATTAATAAAAATGACTTTTTTGCTACACCACGTATTTTTACTTAGTATATTTTCGTGTTTTTTGTCATGTGGATGATGCGGCAGGCATGCAGCAGGGT
>NZ_JAYSDA010000023.1:0-84995 GCF_041914625.1 Aquitalea pelogenes
TGAGGTGGTAAGGGCTGTCCAGTGCTTCTTCAAGCTGAAAGGAATGCACGGACGGTGCGAGCTGGAAACGGGTGGGGAAGGTGAGCTGGTAGGGGTTACGCATGGGCTGGGGCCTGGGGTGGGTCAGATGGTGCTGCGCGTTGCCTGACAAGGGAGGCATTGCCAGGGTGGTAACAAGCGTTGCTGTGTTTGGTTTGCAGGTGCTGCCATGCCGTGGTGACCCTTCGTGCCGGTGGAAATGGATCGGGCATTACACCGGGCGAGCCTGTGACCGGCAATGTCTGTTCAGCCAGTTTTACCGGCCGTCCTGATCAAAAGACGTAATCATGGTGATGGGGGCGATGTCGGTGACGACGCGCAATGAGGCCAGGCAAATGCAGGGCGGGCAGATGCACGGCAGACAAGGGGGCATGTGCAGCCCTGTCCTTGCTAGTGATTGATATCAGCCGAGGGGTAATGGACTGCCGGGTGGGGGCAGCCTGAGGGCGTGGGGGCGATGTTTGTTGTGCTAGCGGGCGCTACTGCTGCCAACCGGCAAACCCAATGCCGCAGCCAGCTGGGGCAGGCCGGGGAAGATGGCAATCTGCCCGGCAAAGCAGGCGGCGGTGTCCTCATGCAGGTGTACGCCTGCCACGGCCACGCCGGCGGCGAGTCCGGCGGCAATGCCGGAGGCGCTGTCTTCCACCAGCAGGCAATCGGCAGCGGCTACGCCAAGCAGGCGTAGCGCATGGTGAATCAGCGCCGGGTCCGGCTTCCAGGCATTGACTTCATAGGCACTGATGATGGCGTCGCCAAAATAGGGTTTCAGCCCGGTGCTGTTAAGGCTGGTTTCTATCTTTTCGCGCGGGCCGTTGGAGGCTATGCAGCGCGGCAGTTGCAGTGCGGCCAGCAAATCATGCGCGCCGGGCATGGTGTCCAGTTCGCTTGCCAGCAGTGGCAGGCTTTGCTCACGGAACTGACGGCTGAACAATTCACGGTCCAGTTGCGGAAAGTGCTGGCTGATGTCGTCCAGAAAGCGCGCATAAGGCCGGCCACGGAAATGCTGCAGGATGGTGGCTTCATCCAGTGCATGGCCATGCTGTTGCAGGATGCGCCCGATCAGCCGCGCGGACAGGCTTTCGCTATCCACCAGCGTGCCATCGCAATCAAATATCACCGCCTCGATCTTAAACACCTGTCGGTCTCCTGCAAGGGTCAGTCATAGCAGCTTGTTATAACTGCTAGTGGCCGGGTCGACTACTTCTCATGGATGCAAGTCACCAGAATGGTGCGCCAGCGCATGTCCGGCACAGGGCAATGATGATGGCACAGCCCGGACGGCGCTGCATACAACAAGGAGGAGACGAAACATGAAACTTTCAACACGGCTGGGGCTGATTGTGGGGCTGGCGGCAGCGGGCGGGCTGTTGCTGGCCGTCATGGGCCTGCTGTCGCTGCGCAGCACCATGCTGGAACAACGCCATGAAGCCATTCGTACCGTGCTGACGCTGGCGGCGCAGCAGGTAAAGCACTTTCAGCAGCTGGAGCAGGGCGGGCAGCTGAGCCGTGCCGAGGCACAGCGCCGTGCCATCGATGCCTTGCGCAGCATGCGCTACCAGAAAAGCCTGTATCTGTGGGCGCGTACCACCGGTGCGCTGGGTCTGGTATTGCCCGGTGACAAGGGCGTGGGGCAGGTGGATTTCGGCAAGCAGCTGCCAGATGGCCGGCATGATTTCAACCGCTATCTTGATGTGCTGGCCACGCAGGACATCGGCTTTGTCGAGCTGATGGTGGTGAAGCCCGGCGGCAGTGACGAGGTGCTGAAAATCAACGGCGTCACCCGCATTGACGGCTGGGACTGGGTGATCGGCTTTGGAGCCTGGACGGATGACATCCAGGCCGCCTTCTGGCAGGCGGCGCTGCGCTACATGCTGACCGGGCTGTTGTTGTTTGTCGCCATTGGTGCGGTGGCGGTGTGGATGGCGCGCAAGATTTACCGCGCACTGGGCGGCGAGCCGGAACTGGCGGCCCGGCTGGCTGGGGAGATAGCCGATGGCAAGCTGAACCAGTCACTGGATGCAACTGCCCCTGCGGGTAGCCTGATGGCCTCCATCGCGCTGATGCAGGGCAATCTGCGCGGGCTGATTGGCGGCATACAGGCCAATGCCAGTCAGGTGGGGCAGCTGTCGCATCATCTGGCCATGCAGATGGCGCAGATCAACGACGCCTCGCGCCTGAGTTCCGCTGCCATTGCTTCCAGTGCTGCGGCCATCGAGCAACTGGCGGTCAGTGTCGACCATATCTCTCAGGGCGCGCGGGAAACCGAGGACAATTCCGGCCGGGCCGCCACGCTGGCCGAGCGTGGCGCGGCACTGGTGCTGCATGCCGGTGAAGAAATCAGCCGTGCTGCCAGCCAGGTGAATGATGCTTCGCGGCTGATTGGCTCGCTGGAACAGCGTACTGATCAGATTGGCGATATTGCCAGCGTGATTCGCGATATTGCCGACCAGACCAATCTGTTGGCGCTTAACGCCGCCATCGAGGCCGCCCGCGCGGGCGAGCAGGGCCGTGGCTTTGCCGTGGTGGCGGACGAAGTGCGCAAGCTGGCCGAGCGCACCAGCACCGCCACCGCGCAGATAGCCAGCACGGTACAGGCGGTGCATGCGGATACCGCTGCCGTGGTGCAGGGCATGCAGGCCATGGCACCGCAGGTGGCAATGGGGTGCAGATGGCGGCTCAGGCCGGGGATGCGCTGCAGCAGATCAACAGCGCATCGGCCCAGGCGCTGGACAAGGTGCGCAGCATTGCCACTGCCACCACCGAGCAAAGCCAGGCCAGCAATAGCGTGGCGCAGAATATCGAGCAGATATCCGGCCGCATGGAGGAGTCCAGCCACGTGGTGGCACAGGCATGCGAGCATGTGGCACGGCTGGAGCAACTGACCGAAGCCTTGCACCAGTCGGTTGCCCGTTTCCAGGTGTGACCGCTTCCGGGACGGGCAAGGCGCAGGCAGGGCGGCTTGCTGGTCAAATTGAACTGTGTTCAAATCCGGAACCACTCAGCAAGGAGAAACGACATGGCAGGCAGTATGGAGCGTTCGCTGGCAATCCTGGAATTGCTGGCCCGTAATGGCGGGCAACTGCCGCTGCATGTCATTGCCGACACCCTCAACATGCCGCGCAGTGGTGCGCACCGGCTGCTGGCCATGCTGATCGAGCAAGGCTATGTGCGCCAGCATGCAGAGAAGGGCGAATACCAGCTATCGCTCAAGCTGGTTTCGCTGGGGCTGATCTACCTGTCCACCAGCGGCGTGGCTGATGTGTCGCAACCCATTCTGGAAAACCTGGCGCGCAGCTCGGGCGAGCTGGCGCGGCTGGGCATCATCGAAAACGAGTTGATCACCTTTGTGGCCAAGGCGCAGGGCGCACGCTCCGGCCTGCGCTACGACCCGGACATGGGCAGCAACCCGCCGCTGTTCTGCACCGCCAGCGGCCCGGCCTGGCTCTCCCGGCTGGACGATGAACAGGCCTTGCAGATTGTCGCCCGGCAGGGCTTTGGCAATGGCCACGACTACGGCCCCAATGCGCCGCGCACCATTGCCGCCTTCCTCGAGGTGCTGCATGCCACCCGCAAGCGTGGCCATGCAGTGGCGGTGGACAGCTACGAACCGGGCATGACCTCGCTGGCCGCGCCCATCATCAACCCGCTCAACCAGAAGGTGGTGGGCGTGGTGACACTGGCCGGCCCCACCAGCCGCATTCCGGCCGAACGCCTGCCGGAGCTGGGCAGCCTGTTGCAGGATGCCGCACGCGAACTGGGTGAAGCCTCGCTGGGCTCGTTGTACTTCAAGTCCTGATTTGCGCTGTTTTTCCATACATGGCCCGCTTGTCGGGCCATTGCCATTCATGGGCTCGATGTATAGCAAAGTGTTATATCTGATAGAGCGATAGTGCTCTTTTTTAATGCATGGCGCGGGAACACAATCCTCGCATGCAAACCTCTATCCCGACTCTGTTCATGCGTGGCGGTACCTCACGCGGGCCCTTCTTCCTGGCAGACGACCTGCCGCAGGATCAGGCATTGCGCGACCGTGTGCTGCTCGCTGTCATGGGCTCTCCCGACCGCCGCCAGATTGACGGCCTGGGTGGAGCACACCCGCTGACCAGCAAGGTCGGCATCATTTCCCGCGGGAGTCAGCCCGGCGTGGACCTGGACTTCCTGTTTGCCCAGTTGCAGCCGGACAAGGACACGGTGGATACCACGCCCAACTGCGGCAACATGCTGGCAGCGGTGGTGCCTTTTGCGCTGGAGCGCGGCCTGGTGACGGCGCAGGGTGAAACCAGCACCTTCCGCGTGCTCACCCTCAATACCGGCATGCAGTGTGACGTGACGGTACAAACGCCGGGCGGCCAGATGCGCTACGACGGCGAAGCCCGCATCGACGGCGTGCCCGGCAGCGCCTCGCCCATCACCATCAACTTTCTGGATACCGCCGGTTCGGTGTGCTCCGGCCTGTTGCCCACCGGCAAGGTGAAGGATGTGGTGCAGCTGGAAGGCGTGGGCGCGCTGGAAATCACCTGTATCGACAACGGCATGCCGCTGGTGATGCTGCGCGCTGCCGATGTTGGCCGCAGCGGTTACGAAAGCGTGGCCGAACTGAATGCCGATACCGAGCTGAAAACCCGGCTGGAAGCGCTGCGCCTGCAATGCGGCCATCTGATGGGCCTGGGCGATGTCAGCAAGAAAACCTATCCCAAGATGTGCCTGGTTGCCCCGCCGCGTGAGGGCGGCAGCATCAGCACCCGTTGTTTCATCCCCCACGTCTGCCACGACGCCATCGGCGTGCTGGCGGCAGTGACGGTCGGCACCGCCTGCGTGCTGGAAGGCTCGGTCACCCAGGGCATCGCACAGATGCAGGCCGGCCTGCGTCATCTGGTGTCGGTGGAACACCCCACCGGCGAATTCTCGGTGGACCTGGAGCTGGACCCGGCAAACCCGCAAAACGTCATCCGCGCAGCGCTGCTGCGCACCGCACGGCTCATCATGCGCGGAGAGGTCATGATTCCCTCCGCCATCTGGAAAGGACAGCAAGCATGATCATCGACATCCACGGCCACTACACCACCGCCCCCAAGGCGCTGGAAGACTGGCGCAAACGCCAGATCGACAACCTCTCCACCCCGGAACTGGGCCCCAAACCGTCCGAGTTGAAGATCTCCGACGACGAGCTGCGCGACACCATCGAGAGCAACCAGCTGCACCTGATGAAGCAGCGCGGCTCCGACCTCACCATCTTCAGCCCGCGCGCCAGCTTCATGGCCCACCACATCGGGGACTTCAACACGTCCTCCACCTGGGCGGCCATCTGCAACGAGCTGTGCTACCGCGTCAGCCAGCTGTTTCCCGACAATTTCATCGGCGCGGCCATGCTGCCGCAGTCGCCCGGTGTCGATCCGGCCACCTCCATCCCGGAGCTGGAACGCTGCATCAAGGACTACGGCTTTGTCGGCATCAACCTCAACCCGGACCCGTCCGGCGGCCACTGGACCAGCCCGCCGCTGTCCGACCGCCACTGGTACCCCATCTACGAAAAAATGGTGGAGTACGACATCCCGGCCATGGTGCATGTGTCCACCAGCTGTAACTGTGCCTTCCACACCACCGGCGCGCACTACCTGAACGCCGACACCACCGCCTTCATGCAATGCCTGACCTCCGACCTGTTTACGGACTTCCCCACGCTGCGCTTTGTCATCCCGCACGGTGGCGGTGCAGTGCCGTACCACTGGGGCCGCTTCCGCGGGCTGGCGCAGGAAATGAAAAAGCCGCTGCTCAAGGACCACCTGCTCAACAACATCTTCTTTGACACCTGCGTCTACCACCAGCCGGGCATCGACCTGCTGACCCGTGTCATTCCGGTGGACAACGTGTTGTTTGCCAGCGAAATGATCGGCGCGGTACGCGGCATCGACCCGGAAACCGGCCACTACTACGACGACACCAAGCGCTACATCGAAGCGGCAGCGCTGACGGATGCCGAGCGGCAGCAAATCTTTGAAGGCAATGCCCGTCGGGTGTATCCGCGACTGGATGCCGCCCTGAAAGCCCGCGGCTTGTAAGTCGGTCAGCCCAGAAAACAGAACAGGAAAGACAACACCATGTACGAACTCGGAGTGGTATACCGCAACATCACCCGCGCCGACCGCGCTGCTGCCGATGCTCTGGCAGCGCTGGGCTCGGCCACCGTGCACGAAGCCATGGGCCGCGTCGGCCTGCTCAAGCCCTATATGCGCCCCATCTACCCGGGCAAGCAGGTGTCCGGCACCGCCGTCACCGTGTTACTGCAACCAGGCGACAACTGGATGCTGCACGTGGCGGCAGAACAGATTCAGCCCGGTGACATCGTGGTGGCAGGCGTCACCTCGGAATGTACCGACGGCTACTTTGGCGACCTGCTGGCCACCAGCTTCCAGGCACGCGGTGCACGGGCGCTGATCATCGACGCCGGTGTGCGCGACGTCAAAACCCTGCAGGAAATGGACTTCCCGGTATGGAGCCGCGCCATCAGCAGCAAAGGCACCATCAAGGCCACGCTGGGCTCGGTGAATATTCCCGTTGTCTGCGCCGGCATGCTGGTGCATCCGGGCGATGTGATTGTGGCGGACGACGACGGCGTGGTGTGCGTACCGGCTGCCCGTGCGGTGGAAACCCTGGCGGCGGCGCAAAAGCGCGAGTCGTTTGAAGGCGAGAAACGCACCAGGCTGGCTTCCGGCGTGCTGGGTCTGGACATGTATGCAATGCGCGAGCCACTGGCCAAGGCCGGTCTGCGTTATATCGACTGAGGACGACAGCATGAGCAAACCCGTAAGTGGCGACTTCAGCAAGACCGCAGGCTGGCTGGACTGGTTTGACGGCCCGGCCAAACCGGCCTTCACCCTGCCGGCTGGCGCGGTGGATGCCCACTGTCACGTATTTGGCCCGGGGGCGGAATTCCCCTATGCGCCGGAACGCAAATACACCCCGTGTGATGCCAGCAAGGCTGATCTGTTTGCCCTGCGCGACCATCTGGGCTTTGCCCGCAATGTGATTGTGCAGGCCACCTGCCACGGTGCCGACAACCGCGCCATGGTGGATGCCTGCCGTGCCAGCAAGGGCAAGGCGCGTGGCGTGGCCACCGTCAGGCGCGCAGTAACGGATGAAGAGCTGCAAAGCCTGCACGAGGCCGGTGTGCGCGGCGTGCGTTTCAACTTCGTCAAGCGGCTGGTGGATTTCACCCCCAAGGACGAGCTGATGGAAATTGCCAGCCGCATTGCCAAGCTGGGCTGGCATATCGTGGTGTATTTCGAGGCGCAGGACCTGCCGGAGCTGTGGGACTTCTTCACCAACCTGCCCACCACCGTGGTGGTGGACCACATGGGCCGGCCGGATGTCAGCCTGCCGGTGGACGGGCCGCAGTTTGAATTGTTCGTGAAACTGATGCGCGAACATGACAATATCTGGTCCAAGGTCAGCTGCCCGGAACGCCTGAGCGTGACCGGCCCCAAAGCGCTGGATGGCGAACGCCATGCCTACCACGACGTGATTCCGTTTGCCCGCAAACTGGTGGAAACCTTCCCCGACCGCGTGCTGTGGGGTACCGACTGGCCACACCCCAATCTGAAAGACCATATGCCGGACGACGGCCTGCTGGTGGATTTCATCCCCCATATCGCGCCGACGCCGCAATTGCAGCAACAGCTGCTGGTCACCAACCCCATGCGCCTGTACTGGCCGGAAGAATGCTGAGGAGCCTGCATGGCACTGGACAAACCGTATAAAGACGTGCCCGGCACCATCATTTTCGATGCCGAGCAAAGCCGCCTGGGCTACTGGCTGAACCAGTTCTGCACCAGCCTGATGAAGGCGGAAAACCGCGCCCGCTTTCTGGCCGACGAACGGGCTTATCTCGATGAATGGGCCATGACCGAAGAGCAAAAGCAGGCGGTGATGGCGCGCGACCTCAACCGCTGCATGGCGCTTGGCGGCAATATCTACTTCCTGGCGCGCATTGGTGCCACCGACGGCAAGAGCTTCCAGCAGATGGCCGGCTCCATGACCGGCATGAGCGAAGAGGAATACCGCAACATGATGCTGGCCGGTGGCCGTTCGGTGGAAGGCAACCGTTACATCGGTGAAGACGGCGACGCCCAGCCGCACCGCCAGCCGCAAGGCGCTGCTGGTAAAAAGGAAAGCAACTGATATGGCACGCATTACCGCATCCGTTTATACCTCCCACGTGCCGGCCATCGGTGTGGCCATGGACCTGCACAAGACGCAGGAAGACTACTGGAAGCCGCTGTTTGCCGGTTATGACTTCTCCAGGCAATGGATGAAGGACAACAAGCCGGACGTGATTTTCCTGGTGTACAACGACCACGCCACCGCCTTCAGCCTGGACATGATTCCCACCTTCGCCATTGGCACGGCTGCCGAGTACAAACCGGCCGACGAAGGCTGGGGCGCACGCCCGGTGCCGGTGGTGAAGGGGCATCCGGCGCTGGCCAGCCATATTGCGCAAAGCGTGATCCAGCAGGATTTCGACCTCACCATCGTCAACAAGATGGACGTGGACCACGGCCTCACCGTGCCGCTGTCGCTGATGTGCGGCGAGCTGGACCCGGTGAAGGACGCCTGGCCCTGCCCGGTGATTCCGTTTGCCGTCAACGTGGTGCAGTACCCGGTGCCGTCCGGCCAGCGCTGCTTTGCGCTGGGTCAGGCCATCCGCAAGGCGGTGGAGAGCTTTGACGAAGACCTCAATGTGCATATCTGGGGCACCGGCGGCATGAGCCATCAGTTGCAGGGTGCACGCGCCGGGCTGATCAACCGCGAGTGGGACAACAACTGGCTGGACCTGATGATCAACGACCCGGTGGCCTGCGCCCAGGTGCCGCATATCGACTATGTGCGTGAAGCCGGCAGCGAAGGTATCGAACTGGTGATGTGGCTGATTGCCCGCGGCGCGATGGCCGACGTGAACAACGGGGAGCGCAGTGGCCCGCTGCCGCAGGTGACGCACCGTTTCTATCATGTCCCGGCTTCCAATACCGCCGTGGGTCACGCCATTCTGGAAAACAAGGAATAAGGAATCCCTGTCATGACAATCAAAGTAGCACTGGCTGGCGCAGGCGCGTTCGGCATCAAGCATCTGGACGGCATCAAGAACATTGCCGATGTGGAAGTGGTATCGCTGATTGGCCGCGACCTGGCCAAAACCCGCGAAGTGGCGGACAAATACGGCGTGGCCCATGTCACGGATGACCTGAACGAAACCCTGGCCATCAAGGAAGTGGACGCTGTCATCCTGTGTACGCCCACCCAGATGCACGCCGGGCAAACCGCAGCCTGCCTCAAGGCTGGCAAGCACGTGCAGGTGGAAATTCCGCTGGCCGACACCCTGGCCGGTGCCGAAGCCGCCGCCGCGCTGCAACAGGAAACCGGCCTGGTGGCCATGTGCGGCCACACCCGCCGCTTCAACCCCAGCCACCAGTGGGTGCACAAGAAGATCACGGCAGGCGAGTTCAACATCCAGCAGATGGATGTGCAGACCTACTTCTTCCGCCGCACCAACATGAACGCGCTGGGCCAGCCGCGCAGCTGGACCGACCACCTGCTGTGGCACCACGCTGCCCACACCGTGGACCTGTTCGCCTATCAGGCTGGCAGCCCCATCGTGAAGGCCAACGCTATCCAGGGCCCGATCCACCCCACCCTGGGCATCGCCATGGACATGTCCATCCAGCTGAAGGCGGCCAACGGTGCCATCTGCACGCTCAGCCTGTCCTTCAACAACGACGGCCCGCTGGGGACTTTCTTCCGCTATATCGGCGACACCGGCACCTATATTGCCCGCTACGACGATCTGGTGAACGGCAAGGAAGAGAAGATCGACGTATCGCATGTGGCCGTATCGATGAACGGCATCGAACTGCAGGACCGCGAATTCTTTGCCGCCATCCGCGAAGGCCGCGAACCCAACTCCAGCCTGAGTCAGGTGTTGCCGTGCTATCAGGTGCTGCACGCGCTGGAGCAGCAGCTGGTGTGAGGCGCAGCTGACAAAAAGCTGCACCCCAGGGAAACTTCGCTTTTTTCTTGGCAGCTCTTGATTTGATTAGTTTCTTTTGAAATATCGTTTGAAATCCCTTTGTAAGCGACCCTCCTGAACAAGGCAGTCCGGTTCACCAGAACCGGCTGACCTTGTCTTTTTCTTGCAGGGTCCCCGTCAGACAGTGCAAGGACAGTTCCATGAAACAGCGACAGCTTGGCCCGTTTACCGTTTCTGCCATCGGCCTTGGCTGCATGAATCTCAGTCACGCTTATGGCGTGCCACCGTCTGCCGAGCAGGGCGGCCAGGTATTGCTGGCGGCGCTGGATGCAGGCGTCACCCTGTTTGATACCGCCGCGCTGTACGGCTTTGGTGCCAATGAAGAGCTGGTGGGTCGTGTATTGAAGCCGCATCGCCAGCAGATTGTGCTCACCAGCAAGTGCGGCATGACCGGGGTGGAAGGCAAACGGGTGATAGACGGCCGGCCGGACACCCTGCGCCAGACCTGCGAGGACAGCCTGCGCCGTCTGCAAACCGATGTGATTGACCTCTACTACTTGCACCGCTGGGACCGCCAGGTGCCGATTGAGGATTCGGTTGGTGCGCTGGCTGATCTGGTGGCCGCGGGCAAGATCCGCAGCATCGGCCTGTCCGAGGTTTCTGCTGCCACGCTGGCCCGCGCGCAGGCGGTGCACCCGATTGCCGCAGTACAGAGCGAATACTCCTTGTGGACGCGCAATCCGGAAATTGCGCTGCTGGATGCCTGCCGCGAGCAACAAGTGGCGCTGGTGGCCTTCAGCCCGCTGGGCCGTGGCTTCCTGGCGGGCGGCGTGCGCGACCCGTCCGGTTTTGCCGCCAACGACATCCGCCGCGCCATGCCGCGCTTTCAGGCCGAGCACTTTAGACGCAACCTGCGCCTCTTGGATGCATTGCAGGGGCTGGCCACCGAAACCGGCTTTACCCTGGCCCAGCTGGCCATGGGCTGGCTGCTGGCGCAAAGCGAGCAGGTGATTCCGATTCCGGGCACCAGCAATGTGGTACATCTGCAGGAAAACCTGTCGGCCGACACGGTGACGCTGGACATGGAAGTGCTGACCCGTCTGGACGCCATCGTCAATGAAAACACCGTGAGCGGTGCACGCTACAACGCCGCCACCCAGCAGGAAATCGACACCGAAGAATTTGGCGTTTCTGTTCAGTCAGCCTGATAGCCGGACAGGAGATGACCACACCATTGCTTCCATCTGGGGTGTGAACCCATGCCGACGGGGTGTTCCTGTCGGCCTTTTTTTGCCTGTAAAGCAGTGGCTAACGCTGTATCGCCTTCTTCAACTTCTTCAGCTGACAGGGCAGGGGCAAAAAAGAACCCGGCACAAGGCCGGGTGCTCAGCGAAGGAGGAGAAATGCTGACAACAGTGTGTGGTTTTGAGACCTGCCGGCCCGGCTGACAGCGTGTGCCAGCCAGCGGGGCGGCTTGCGGTCGGTCCTCAGGCAACCGGTTCCAGCAACATCACACCGGCAGCGGTGTTGGAAATCGGCAGATGGTAGGTGTTTTGCAGTGCGCGCACATCACCCTTGATGGTGGCGCGGGCAGCAAGCCACATCAGCAGCTCGATGCCTTGCGAGCCGGTATGCTCCACCAGTTGCTCCACCGTGTACTGGGTGGCCCACTTGGGCTTGTCCACCAGGCTTTGCATGAATTGCAGGTCGAAGGGCTTGTTGATGAAACCGGCGCGTTCGCCATCCAGCTGGTGCGACAGGCCGCCGGTGCCGATCACCACCACGCGGGTGTCGGAATCCCAGGCAGCAATGGCTTCGCCAATGGCCTCGCCCAGCTTGTAGCAGCGGCTGGCCGACGGAATGGGGAACTGCACGGTGTTGATGCACACCGGCACCACCTTGATCGGGCAGGCGCCTTCTTGCGGCCACAGCAGTTTCAAGGGCAGGGTGAAGGCATGGTCCACCAGCATTTCCTGACAGGTGGTGAGGTCGAATTCCTTGTTCACCAGCTGATTGATGAGGTGCCAGGACAGCTCGGTGTCACCAGTAAACGGCGGCAGGGTGGGAATGCCCCAGCCTTCGTCGGCATTGCGGTATTCCGGCGCAGCACCAACCGAGAAGGTGGGCATCTTGTCCAGGAAGAAATTCAGGCCATGGTCGTTGTACACCACCACGGCGACATCGGGTTTTACTTCATCCAGCCAGCGATGGATGGGCGGGAAGGCGTCAAAGAACGGCTTCCAGTACGGTTCGTTCTGCAGATTGCCGGCAATGGCACGGCCGATGGCCGGAACGTGGGAGGTAACGATGCTGCCTACGATTTTTGCCATGATTATTGTCCCGCGTTCAGGAGTTTCTGTTTGAATTCGTCTTTGCTCATGCCGGTTTGCTGGGCACCGATGTCCTGCACGTCCAGGCCGAAGATGCCGGCAAACTTGGCCAGATAGTAAACATTGCCGCCAGCGGCAATCAGTTGCAGCACATTGCGGCTTTGTACCGCAGCCAGTTGCGGCGCGGTCAGGCCGAAGCGGGCGCAGTAGGCGGCTTCGTCGGCCTTGAAAGCGTCGCGGTTGGCCTTGTCGTTGAAGGAAAAGCACATCTTGTTGAGGGCATAACCCTTCTGCGCCTGAATGTCGTCAAACAGGGTGGTTCCCGGAATGGAAACGCGTTGTTGCTCCGCCATCACTTGTTCTCCCTTGTTGATTCTGGTGAGTTCAGTGTCCCTGTTTGCGGTATGGAGATAAATGCGGTAAACCGGATGGCATACATGAAAAATTTCGATCATTTGCAGCTGGATGGCCGGCTGCTGCAATTACTGCTGACGGTGATGGAAGAACGCTCGGTCACCCGTGCGGCAGAGCGGCTGGACATGACCCAGTCCGCAGTCAGCCATGCGCTGGACAAGCTGCGGCTGATTGTGGACGACCCGCTGTTTGTGAAGTCCGGCCGTGGCATCTCGCCCACGGTACGGGCCGAGGCGCTGGCCCAGCATGCGCGCAGCCTGCTGGAAGACATGCGCCGCTTTGTCAGTGCCGCCAGTTTTGATCCGGCCCGTTTGCAGCGCACCATCAGCATTGCCGCCAACGATTTGCAACGGGATTTGCTGCTGCCGCGCCTGCTGAACCTGTTGCAGGCCGAAGCGCCGGGCGTGTCGCTAAGGGTGTTGCCTTCCGGCATCCCCACGGTGGAGATGCTGCGCAGCGACGAATGTGATCTGGTGATTACCCCGCGCCCGCCGGATGGCAGCGACATCGTGCAAAAGCGGCTGTTTGCCGATCACTACCGGGTGTTTTACGACGCAGGCTGCCGCGCGGCACCGGCCAGTCTGGACGACTATCTGGCGGCCGTACATGTCACGGTGGGCTATACGCCACCGCGCATGCTGGATATTGATGATTTTCTGGCCGGGCAGGGGGTAAGGCGGCGCATTACTGCCTGGCTGCCCGGTTTTGCCGGTATCGCGCCCTTTGTGCAGGGCAGTGCCCGGCTGGCTACTTTGCCGGGCTTGCTGGCCAGCAATCTGCTGGCGGGGCTGGCCAGTTGCGCGCCGCCGCTTCCTTGCCCGGACATGCCGATGTATCTGGTATGGCACCAGCGCCATCGCCACGATCCGTTGCACATCTGGCTGCGCCAGCGGCTGGAACAGGTGACGCAGCAGGCGCTGGCGGCACAGCTGCCGGGCTGATACTTCTTTCTGGAATGACTCAGCGCGGCTAACAAAATCGCGCCGACGCCGACCGTACATAAAAGCAGGGCCAGGAGGCGCAACCCAGCAGCAGGGCTTTTGTCAGCCGCGCTTAGCAGCCGCTGTCCTGCAGGCGCTGGCTGACGGTGCGGCACAGCCAGTCCACCGAACGGGCGGCGCGGCTGGCCACGCTGTGCGCGTCCTGGGTGAGGAATTCGTCATTGGCCACTTCAAAGGCGTAATTGCCCTGATAACCGGCCATTTCCAGCCGCACCAGCATGTCCACCACTGCCATGCTGTGCACGCCTTCGCCGGGGAAGGAGCGCTGGTGACGCGAGATGTGCACCATTTCTTCCAGCAGCGGCAGGTAGTCGCTCATGGCATCGGACAACTGCACCAGAAACAGCTTGTGCATGGGGATGCGGTACAGGTCGTCCAGCGGAATGCCACGGGCAAACAGGTGGAAACTGTCCAACACCAGGCCCACGTTCTGCCGGTTCACCATTTCCACCACCTGCCATGCCGCGTGGTAGTCGTGCACATAACGGCCCCAGGCCAGCGGCTCGAAGCCGATGCGGATGCCCAGGGGCGTGGCCAGCGTGGACAGCAGGCGCAGATGGGCGGCGGTGGTTTCCAGGTCGCCCACCGCATTGGGCGAGGTGGTGGCCGATACCACCAGCAGTTCGGCCCCCACCTGCTGCATCATGCGCATCATGGTTTTGGCCAGGTCTATCTTGTATTCCAGAAAACGGCCGCTCATGCCTTCGAAGTCGCGCAGCGCCTCGAAGCCGATCACCTTCATGCCGCTGTGGCGCACCGTACGCACGGTTTGTGCCAGGCCGCCTTCCTGTTCGTTCATCAGGTCCTGCGCCCACAGCGTGAGGCGGGAGAAACCGGCGGCGGACATGGCCTGCAGCTTGTCTTGCAGCTTGCCCTGCAAGGGGGCGGTATCAATGGCAAAGCGGCTGGCGTCCATGTCAGTTCCCCTGTTCGTTACTGATGGCAAATTGCAGCAAGCCGGCATGCTCCAGCGCGTGCCGGACCAGCTGATTCGGGCCGGACAGGCCCAGTCCCTGTTGTTGCAGCTGCTGGCGGGTGAGGGCCATGTCATGGCTGGCCAGCGTGACGCCGGTCATGCCCTCGCTGATGCCATTTTCAAGTAAGGCGGCCTGCAAGCGCAGCTGGATCTTGCCGCAAGGGCTTAGCAGCAGGCGGCTGTCGGCGGTGCTGTCACTGGCGGATTCGGCAAAACCGAACAGGTGCTGGTAGAAGTCCTGCCAGTCGCCAATGCGCTCGCCCGGCATGCTCTGGGTCAGCAGGCTGATGCGGTTCAGTCCGGCATCCGTAGCCTGGCTATCCGCGTTCAGCGGCAGGAAGTCCACATCGTAAATGGAGTGCTCGCCATAGCGGTCTACCAGATAGAGCAGCGAACCGCCCACACCCTGGAAAGCCGGAATGTGCAATTCCATCACCCCGGTGCCCATATCCACTTCCCATGCCCCCAGTTCGCGGGCGCGCAAGGTGGCTGCGCGTGCATCCTTCACCCGCAGCGCAATGGCGCAAATGCTGTGGCCGCGCTGCTGGGCGTAATGCTGGGCAAAGCTGTCCGGCTCGGCATTGACGATGAAGTTGATATCGCCCTGACGGTACAGCAGCACCTGTTTGGAACGGTGCCGGGCGGTACAGCGAAAACCCATGGCCCGCAGCAGCTGGCCAAGGGCTGTCGGATCGGTGGTGGCAAATTCAACAAATTCAATGCCGTCCGTGCCCATGGGGTTGGACCGGCTGCTAAAGGGAAGGGTGTCGGACATGGGGAACCTGTCTGGTAAGGGCTGCGGGTTCAACAAGAGCTTGCCGGTTCAATCTGTCAGCTGCAGTCGCTGAGGCTGGCAAAATGCCGGGCCATGCGCTGGGCATCCGGGTTCAGGCCGCTGAACAGGCGGAATGCGCCTGCAGCCTGATACACCACCATGCCGCCGCCATTCATGGTAGTGCAGCCCAGCGCTTTTGCCGCCTTGAGCAAGGCGGTTTCGCGCGGGAAGTAAATCACGTCGGCCACCCACAAGGCCGGATGCAGCCATTCCACTGGCAGCGGCAGGCCGGGGTGGCCTTGCATGCCAATCGGCGTGGCCTGGATCAGCCCGTCGGCGCTGGCCAGTTCTCCGGCCACATCGTCTGTCACCACCACCCGTCCGTCACCAAAGCGCTGGTTCAGCCGTGCCGCCAGCGCACTGGCACGGGCCGGGTCGGCATCGTGCAGGGCCAGTCTTTGCGCACCCAGGGTGAGGATGGCGTGGGCAACGGCGGCACCGGCACCGCCGGCACCCAGTTGCACCACCTTGTCCAGCCTGGCCTGCGGCCATTGCTGCTGGAAGGACTGGGCAAAGCCCCACCAGTCGGTGTTGTGGCCAATGCGTTTGCCGTCACGCAATTGCACGGTATTCACCGCGCCGATGGCGGCCGCGTCGTCGGACAGGCTGTCCAGACAGGCCAGCACGGTTTGCTTGAACGGATGGGTGATGTTGCAGCCGGCATAGCCCACGGTCTGCATGGCGGTCAGCAGCGTGTCCAGCTCGGCAGTGCCGGTGTCCAGCGGCAGGTCGTGTAATTGATACAGACAGCGCAGGCCCAGCTGGCGGGCTTCTTCTTCGTGCAGCTGTGGCGAGCGCGAGCCCTGGATGCTTTGGCCTATCAGGCCCAGCAACAGCGTATTGGCAGCGGATGTGGATGCAGGCATGTGTTGGTCTTTTTTTGCTTGACTGCCGCGGCGGGCGGCATGCATCCCGCACACGGGACAGGCCGTGAGCCGGATGGCGGGAACAGGGAAACGCACTGGTGCAGTGAAAATTTTCACGCTAAGATTGAAATGTACCTGTTGGTACGAAATAAGTAAACCGGCAGCATCGCCAGACCAGGACTCACACCCAGAGCGGTGCGCCGCCAGCGCCAGTTTCCCCATTGAGGATGACCACCATGCAACACTGTATTGCCACCGTTTCTCTGAGCGGAACCCTACCCGAGAAACTGGAGGCGATTGCCGCTGCCGGCTTTCAGGGCGTAGAAATCTTTGAAAACGACCTGCTGTATTTCGACGGTTCGCCACGGGATGTACGCCGCCTGTGCCAGGAGCTGGGCTTGCAGATCATGCTGTTCCAGCCCTTCCGCGACTTCGAAGGTTGCCGCCGCGACCGCCTGCAACACAATCTGGAACGGGCCGAACGCAAGTTCGAGCTGATGCACGAGCTGGGTACCGACCGCATCCTGGTGTGCAGCAATGTGCAACCGGACGTGATCCGCGATAACGCGGTGCTTGCCGACGACCTGCACCAGCTGGCCGAGCTGGCGGCAAAACATGAAGTGCTGGTGGGTTACGAGGCACTGGCCTGGGGCCAGCATGTGAATTCCTACCGTCAGGTGTGGGACATCATCAAAACGGTGGATCACCCCAATCTGGGCGTGATTCTGGACAGCTTCCACACCCTGTCGATCAAGGACGACCTGTCGCGCCTGCCGGAGATTCCGGGCGACAAGATCGTATTCCTGCAACTGGCCGATGCACCCATCCTCAATATGGACGTGCTGGAATGGAGCCGCCATTTCCGCTGCTTCCCCGGTCAGGGCGAGTTTGACCTGCCGGCCTTCCTTGGCCCCATCCTGCAAAGCGGCTATCAGGGCCCGCTGAGTCTGGAAATCTTCAACGACGGTTTCCGCGCCGCACCCACCGGCGGTACTGCGGCAGATGGCCGCCGTGGCCTGCTGTATCTGGAAGAAACCACCCGCGCGCAGCTGGCTGCCAGCGCGGAACCCAGTGCCGCCGCCGTGCTGCCGCAGCTGTTTGTCCCGGCAGCGCAGCAGCAGTACGACGGGGTGGAGTTTCTGGAATTCGCCGTGGACGAGGCCGCCGCCAGCCGGCTGGCGCGCTGGTTCGGCAAACTGGGCTTTGCCCATGCCGGGCAGCACAAATCCAAGAGCGTCAACCTGTACCGTCAAGGTGACATCAACCTGATTCTCAACTCCGAGCCTGACTCCTTCGCCCATGCCTTTTTCGTGGCACATGGCCCGTCCTTGTGCGCGTCCGCCTTCCGGGTGAATGACAGCGCCCAGGCGCTGCAACGCGCCAAGCAGTATCGCGCCCGCTCGTTTGAAAGCCGCGTCGGCCCCAACGAGCGGCAGATTCCCGCCGTGCGTGCGCCGGATGGCAGCCTGCAATACCTGGTGGACCCCGGCACGGACGGCAGCAGCATTTACCAGTCCGACTTCGACATGCTGCCGGGGGCTGAAGACAAGCCAGGTCTGCTCACCAGCATCGACCATTTCGCGCTGGGCCTGCCGGCGGAAACCATGGACGCCTGGATGCTGTTCTTCCGCGCCGTGTATGGCTTCAAGGCCGAGAACGAGCACGTACTGCCCGACCCCTACGGACTGGTGAAAAGCCGCGTGTTGCACAGCCCGGATGGCAGCATCCGCATTCCGCTCAATATCTCGGAAAACCGCAATACCGCCATTGCCCGCTCGGTGTCCACCTATCGCGGCTCCGGCGTGCAGCACATTGCCTTTGCTACCGACGACATCTTTGCTGCGGTGGCCGCGGCGCGGGAAAGCGGCGTGCCCCTGCTGGAAATTCCGCGTAACTACTACGACGACCTGGCTGCGCGCTTCGATCTGCCGGATGAATTTGTCGCCAGCCTGGCCGCAGCCAACATCCTGTACGACCGCGATGCCCAAGGCGGTGAAATGCTGCATGTGTACACCGCCCAGTTTGAAGACCGCTTCTTCTTCGAACTGCTGCAACGCCGCGCCGGTTACCAGCAATACGGTGCCGCCAATGTGGCGGTGCGCCTGGCCGCACAGGCCCAGTCGCGGGCGCGGCAGCAGGCGCGCAGCAACTGGTATGACTAAGAGGGCATGAGCCACAGCGTATGGCAGTAAAAAGGGACACCTGGCAGGTGTCCCTTTTTTTATTGCCAGCTGCTTACTTCAGCGGCGATACGGCGGTGGGCAGGGCAATGGTGGAGTGCATGTCGGTAGTGAGCCAGGCCGGGCCACCCTTGGGCGGCCAGATGCCGGCGGCAACCGCTTCGCCACGGATGCGGCTGCGTTCGTCCACGCTGGCGTAGGCCCAGATATTGGTAAAGCGCAGCGGGCCTTGCAGGGCGAACATGGCCACCAGGCAGGGCGACAGGGCGCTGCGCGGCGGCAAGTATTCCTGCCACAGGTCCATGGTGTGCTGCAGGCCGCCGGTCTTGATGCCGTAGGTACGGATTTCATACACCGGGCCGCTGATGCCGCTTTCACTGCTGGGGCGCAGCGGGGCCATCCACGGGAAAGCCTGATACGCCTGCCGGTCGATGCTGGTGGCGAGGCTGCCGCAGCCGTAGGGGTCGGCGCTCAGGCGGGTGCGTTGCTGCTCGGCCTCCAGTGCGGCCAGGCTGTCAAAACCGCGCAAAACCAGCAGCTGGTTGAGCTGGCCGATATCGCTATACCAGCAGCCCAGCAGTTCGCCGCCGGCGGCGGTGTCGCTGGTGTAGGCCTGTACGTTCTGGGCCGCCTGGGCGGTGGTGCCAAAGGGCAGGGTGAGGGTGGCGAGTTCGTAGTACATGGTGTGTCCTTGCTTGATATTGAAAATGTTCAAATGCTTGTGTCGGGTTGGCGTCCGGCGGCGTGGTGTGCCGCCAGATAGCCGAAAGTCATGGCCGGGCCCAGGGTGATGCCGCCGCTGGGGTAGTGGCCGCCCATCATGCTGTGCATGTCGTTGCCGACCGCGTACAGGCCGCTGATGGGATGCTGCTGTTCATCCAGCACTTGCGCGCTGGCATTGGTGGCCAGCCCGGCGAAGCTGCCCAGGCTGCCGGGGACCAGCTTCACCGCGTAGTACGGCCCGTGTTGCAGCGGGGCCATGCAGGGGTTGGGCCAGGCACTGTCCTTGTCGCCCTGTACGCGGTTATAGGGGGTGTCGCCCTTGGCAAAGTCGCTGTCCTCCCCGGTAGCGGCTTGCTGGTTGTAGCGTGCCACCTGCTGTTCAAGCGCTACGGGGTTGATGCCGCAGCGGCAGGCCAGCTCTTGCAGCGTATTGCCACGTTGCAGATAGCCATTGCGCAGCCAGCGGCCCAGCGGCATGGGGGCGGGTTTGACCGCGCCCAGCCCGTAGCGGCGGACAAAGCGGTGGTCGGCCACCAGCCAGGCTTGCACCGGCTGACCTGCCGGGGTGGCACGCAGCAGGGCGGAGACAAAGTCGTGGTAGGAGTCAGCCTCGTTGCAAAAGCGCTGGCCATTGGCGGTAACGGCAATCAGCCCCGGTTTGGCCCGCTCGATCAGATGCGGAAAGTGGGCGGTGCTGCCATCGGCGCGTGGCACCAGCGATACCGGTGCCAATGCCATGGGGGAGGCCATCTCGCCCATCACGCCGCCAACGGCTTCACCCAGCCGCAGGCCGTCGCCGGTATTGCTGACCGGCGCTGCCGACCAGTGTTCCTGCCCGGTAGGGGCGTGAGCCAGCAACTGGCGTTTGCGGGCGACATCGTGCGGAAAGCCGCCGCAGGCCAGCACCACGCCACGGCTGGCATGCACGGTGAGCGGGCCGTCCGGCGTATCCAGCAGCGCACCGCTCACCTTGTCCTGTTCGCGCAGCAACTGGCGCAGCGGGCTGGACAAGCGCAGTTCCACCCCGGCTTGCAGGGCCGAGGCCCCCAGCGCGGCGGCCAGCGCATTGCCGTTGACCAGCCGCATGCCGCGGCCATGCAGCAGGCAGTCGCGCCAGTAGGCCAGCATGCGCCGGGTGACATAGGCAAAGGAGGCGAGCGAACGGCTGGCATTGAGAAAATGACGCAGCTCCACACCGGATGCGATGCCCATGCCCCATAGCGAAATCACGTCCAGCGGTTTTTTCAGCTGGTGAATATGCGCGCCCAGCAGTCGGCCATCAAACGGAGCCGCACACACCGAACGCCCGCCGCTGGCCGCCCCGGCACTGTGGCCGTGGAAGTCCGGAATCTGATTGCCGTCGATGAAGCGCAGCAGGCTGTGACGCTGGAAGAAGTCCACCATGCGCGGCGCGTGGCTCAGATAGGCATCGGCCAAGGCGGGATCGAAGTCCTCTCCCAGTTCGCTGTGCAGGTACTGGCGCGGCAGGGCCGGGTCTTCGTCTATCCCGGCGGCGATGGCCAGCGGGTTGCGCGGCACCCACAGCCAGCCGCCCGACCAGGCAGTGGTGCCGCCGAATTCGGCTTCTTTTTCCGCCACCACCACCTTCAGCCCCAGCCGGGCGGCGGTGACGGCGGTGGCCAGCCCGCCGGCGCCGCTGCCCACTACCAGCAGGTCGCAGTGCAGGGTGTTGGCTTGTTCTTGCTTGTCCACGGCCAACCTCAGCGCGCCAGCGGACCCTGCGCCAGCAGGAAGTCCAGCATCAGTTCACGCACGGCGGCAAACATGTCGCCACCCACCACGGTCTGGCAGCCCAGTGCACGGGCGCTTTCAATCAGCGGGGTGACCGCCGGGTCGGTAATCACGTCGCCGACAAACATGGTGCCGTCCAGCTTGCCGGCATCAATCGGCAGCGGGTCGCTGGCCTGCATGCCGGTGGGCGAGGCGTTGATGGCAATGGCAAAGCCGCTGGGGTCGTTGCTGCCTATGCGCAGCTGGCCGGGGAAACCGGCAGACAGGCGGGCAATCAGCTGGTCGCGGCGGCTGGTGTCGGCGTCGTGGATGGCCAGTTCGCTGACACCGTTTTCCAGCAGGGCCAGCGCAATGGCCGAACCCGCACCGCCAGCACCCACCAGCAGTGCGCGCTTGCCTTCCGGCTGGCAGCCAGCTGCGCGCATGGCGGCTACATAGCCGGCGCCGTCACACATGTCGCCGTGCCAGCTACCGTCGGCATTGCGGCGCATCACATTGACCGCGCCCAGGCGGCGAGCCCGGTCGCTGCTGCTGCTGCATTGGGCAAACATGGCGAACTTGTGCGGCACGGTGACGATGATGCCGTCCAGATTGCCCGCCAGGCTGATGCCCTTGACGTAGGCATCCAGATTGGCCGGGCTGATATGGCTGGGCACCAGAATGGCGTTGCGGCCTTGCTGTTGCAGGGCGGCGCTGACGCCAGCCGGGGATTTCACCTGGGCGATCGGGTCGCCCACGATGGCCAGTACGCGGGTGGCACCATCCAGTTGCAGGGTTTGGGTCATGTTGTGCTCTCCTTATTGGGTAACGGTGTCGCGCGTCGTGGCGCGGGTGTGGCGTTGGCTGGCGTGGGTGGCGGCAATGCTGGCAAATACCAGCGCCGGGCCGATGGTGATGCCGGGCGCGGTATACACCCCACCCATGATGGAATGCATGTCATTGCCCACTGCATACAGGCCGGCAATCGGCTGGCCGTCGCGGCCCAGCACGCGGGCCTGGGTGTCGGTTTGCAGGCCGGTGGCCGCGCCGATGTCGCCCGGATAGAGCCGCACCGCGTAATACGGAGCTTCGGCGAGCGGGCCGATATTGGGATTGGGCTGACCGCGTGAGGGGTCGCCCATGTTTTGCTGGTAGGCGGTTTCGCCACGGTGGAAGTCGCTGTCCACGCCGCTGGCGGCAAAGCGGTTGTTGCGCGCCACGCTGTCCTCCAGCGTGGCTGCATCCATGCCCAGCTTGCTGGCCAGCTCGGCCAGTGTGTTGCCTGCGCTCAGGTAGCCATCGGCCAGGTAGGGTTCCAGGTTCTTGCCACCGGGGCGCACCATGCCGATGCCGTACTGGCGCAAGGCGGCAGCATCGCAGATCAGGAAGGCCGGAATGCTGGGCGTGCTGCGGTTGGCTTCCTGCATGGCCAGGCCAAACAGGTGGTAGGAGGTGCTTTCGTTCACAAAGCGCGCGCCACGGGCATTGACGGTAATCATGCCGGGCTTGGCGCGGTCCAGCATGAAGTGCGGAAACACCGCCTGGCTGCCATCGGCACGGCGGCGCAGTGATACCGGTGCCCAGAACGCCGGGCTGAGGCTGCCTTCGGCCAGTTTTGCACCAAGGCCGCGTGCCAGCTGCTGTGCCTGACCGGTATGGCCGGGCGCGCCGGGGCACCAGTCCATCTCTATGCCCGGCAGCAGGCGGGCGCGTTGTTCCGGGTCGCGGTTGAAACCGCCGCTGGCCAGAATCACCCCCTGATTCACCTTGATGCTGCGGCTGGTCTTGCCCTGGCGCAGGGTGAGGCCGTGCACGCCGCGCTCATCGTGCCTGATGTCGCTGGCCTGGGTTCGTAGTGCCAGCTGCACATTGCCCAGTTTCGACAGCGAATACAGCAGGCGGCCCACCAGCGCATTACCCATCACCAGCCGGGTGCCGCGCGGGTAGCTCAGGCGGTCGCTGGCATGGCGCAGCAGCAGCTTGAGCGAGTGCCTGAACGAAGGCAGCGAGGACTTGAGCTTCAGCAGGTGGTTGATGTCGGTGCGGTCCACCATCATGCCGCCCAGCACAGTGAATTCGGGGATGGGCGGGCGCAGTACGGCAAACAGCTCGCCCAGGAGGCGGCCATCAAAGGGCAAGGGTTCCAGTGCACGGCCATTGAGGGTGGAGCCGGGCAGGTCGGAAATGTAGTCCGGGTGTTTGGGGTAGGGGCGGAATTTCACCTCGGTGGCGGCTTCCAGCGCAGCCACCACGGCCGGGCCGGCTTGCAGGAAGGCCTGACGCAGTGCCGGGTCAGCCCGTTCGCCAATGGCATTGTCCAGATAGCGCGCTGCTTCGGCCAGGGTGTCTTGCGGATTCACCCGCGCGCTATGCAGGGTACCGGGTATCCAGGTAGTGCCGCCGGACAGGGCGGTGGTACCGCCCACGTATTCGCTGTGTTCCACCAGCAGCACTTTCTGTCCGGCAAGGCCGGCAAACAGTGCGGCAGCCAGCCCGGCACCGCCGGCACCTATGACCACCACATCAAATTCACTGCCTTGTGCAGGCAGGTTTTCCAGTTGCAACAGCATGTCAGTCTCTCCGTATTGCTGTCTTGCGTCCGTTTTGTTGCATAAAAGCAACCAGTCGGTACGTTTTGAGAATTTTTTTTAATGGAAGATTGTTACGTGCCAGCCGACTCCAGCGCTGCACCGTAGGTGCGCTGCAATACCTGTTGTGCAGCACTGCGCAGCAGCTTGGCCCGCTCCACGGCACGCAGATGGCCCTTGCTGTGCATCGGTACTTCCAGCGCAATCGGCAGGTCCGGCGGCAATGCCAGCAGCAGTTCGCCCAGCGCCAGCCCGCCGTGGCCGGGTGGCATGCGCTCGGCGCGGGCCTGGTACAGCAGTTCTTCCATGCTGTCGGGCTTGGCTGCCGGGGCATCACACAACTGCATGTAGTGCAGGCGCTGGCGCGGCACCTCGGCCAGCATGGCCGGGGCGTCCCCGGCGCGGTCAAAGTGGATGGCGTCCACCAGCAGGGCGGCATTGTCCTGGGCGGCTTGCTGCAGCAACTGCATGGCCATGGCGATGTCGCGGATGTCGGTCCAGGGCATGGGTTCGATATTCATGTTCAGGCCCAGTGGTGCGCCCAGTTCACACAGGCGGGCAAAACTGTCCGCACAACGGGCAAAGTCCGGGTCGTTGCCTGCCACCAGTACTTCGTGTGCGCCCAGCCGGGCGGCACTTTCCAGCATGGGCAGATAACTGGCGACATCCACTTCCGGTTTGAGCCTGAGTATTTCCACATCAGACACTTGCAGGCCGGTGTCCTGCAGGCGCTGCAAGGTTTCGCGCAGCACCGGGCTGTTGCCCAGCATGTCGTGTTGCGGCTCCTGGGCGGTGGCGGGCAGCAGGCGCAGGCCGACATGGCTGAAGCCGGCAGCAGCAGCGCAGCTGACCATGTCGGGCGGGGATAGCTCCAGCATGCTGAGGGCAGCAAGGGCGAGCTGGCGTGGTGGCATGAGTCTCTCCTGTGTAGCTGGCGCAGGCGGGTGGGCGCGGTGGCATCCCCCGTGTTGGCCAGTCTGTTTTTCGGTGGCTGATGGCTGGGCAGTATGCAATCGCAAAAAACGGAATGCAATTCAAAAAAATAACTTTGTTTTGATTTTTTGTTTGATGTGCAGTGCCCGGCAGCCATGGCTGACAGGCGGCAGGCATGCGCTTTTGCTGTCCGTTTTCACCCGGAAAATGCAGGCCGGGCCTGTATTTGTGGTGTGGCAGGACTCAGGGATTTCCCGCACTGAAACGGGGCAGGGAATGGTGTTTAACTGCTGCTTACCGGCTGTTGTATTTTTTTAATGTGCTGATTTGGCGTAGGAAAACTACAAAAACAAGGCGTTGGTGCATGCTATGGATATCTGCACATGGATGGGGCGCAGTTATCGTAAATCGGTATAACTGATAGATTTTTTGCGGTATGTTTTGAAGATTCATGCCAAGTCAGAATGCATTCCATGCCCAAGACGCATGGACAAGCATGCCAAGCTCGGGCTGCACCAGGCAGCAAGCAGTACACGGCCGGACCGGCCAGTCATCACAGGCAGACTCCTCCTCTCAACAGGAAAGAAGCTGGCAAGGGACAGCAGCTTCAACAGCCTGCAGCTGACCGGCAAGGGCAGGGCAGATAGCAAGAACAACAAGGCAGCGATTGATAGTCAGCGCTGCAACAGGAGACAAACAGATGAGTAACGCCAGCAATGTCATCAATGTTCGGTCATTGATCGACGATCGTCCCATCAACCGCTTTCAGTGGCTGGTGGTGTTCTTTGGTTTCTGCATTATCGCGGCCGACGGTTTTGACGTGGCCATCATGGGTTTCATCGCCCCGGAACTCAAACGCCTGTGGCATGTGACCAACCCGCAGCTGGCGCCGGTGCTCAGCGCCGCGCTGGCAGGCCTCACGCTGGGTGCGCTGTTTGCCGGCCCGCTGGCAGACTATCTGGGTCGCAAGGTGGTATTGGTGCTGTCGGTGTTCTTCTTCGGTTTCTGGACGCTGGTTACCGCCACCTCGACCGACATTACCCATCTGGTGATCTTCCGCTTCCTCACCGGCCTGGGCCTTGGTGCAGCAATGCCCAATGTCGGCACGCTGGTGTCGGAGTTTGCGCCGGAACGCCGTCGCTCTTTCCTGGTGACCGTGGTGTTCTGCGGCTTTACCGTGGGTGCAGCCGGTGGTGGCTTCCTGTCGGCGTGGATGATTCCGCACTTCGGCTGGCAAAGCGTGCTGATTTTCGGTGGTGTGCTGCCGATTGCCGTATCCATCGCGCTGTTGCTGTTCCTGCCGGAATCCGTGCGTTTCCTGGTGGTGCGTAATGCCCCGGCCGCCCGTATTGCCAAGATCGTGCAGCGCCTGGCACCAGACCTGTCGATGAAGGACGCCAGCTTCACCATGGGCAATGCGGATGCCGCGCCCAAGGGCAATTCCATCCGTACCGTGCTGTCGCGTCAGTACCGCTTTGGTTCCTTCATGCTGTGGCTGGGCTACTTCATGGCGCTGTTCGTGGTGTACCTGATGGGCAGCTGGATGCCGACGCTGGTGAAAGAATCCGGTTACACCCTGGCGGATGCTGCCTTCATTGCTGCCTTCTTCCAGTTTGGCGGCCCGGCAGGTTCCCTGTTCATGGGCTGGTGCATGGACCGTGCCAATCCGCACAAGGTGCTGGCCATCACTTATGGTCTGGGTGCGGTGCTGCTGTTCGGCTTCACCTCGGTAGCCCATGAACTGCCGCTGCTGTGCGCACTTACCTTCGCCGTGGGCTTCTGCTTCAACGGTGCCAATACCGGCATGAATGCACTGTCTGCCGGCTTCTACCCCACTGCGGCACGTGCCACCGGTTCCAGCTGGATGCATGGTGTGGGCCGTATCGGCGCGGTACTCAGCGCCTTTGCCGGTGGCCAGATGCTGGCCTGGGGCTGGACCTTCTCCCAGGTCTTTGCTGCCCTGGCGGTACCTGCCGGCATCATCGTGCTGTCGCTGCTGCTGAAAAACCTGGCCAGCAAGGGCTTGCCGGTACAGCCGGTGAGTGCTGCTGCCAGCAAGGCCATGCACCACTGATGACAAGCTGACGGGCTGCGGACTCAGTCTGCCGCCCGCTCCAGATAGGCCAATACCGTATCAATGACGATTTGCCGGTGACGGCTGGCGTGTTCGGGTTGGGTGAGATCCCGCCCGAACAGGCTGGCAAAAGTGTGGCGGTTGGATACGCGATAGAAGCACAGCGAGCTGATCAGCATGTGGACGTCGATGGCATCGGCCCGGTCATGGAATACCTTGTCGGCAATGCCTCGCGTGAGGATGCCTTCCACCACCTCGATCACACTGCGGTTGCGCTGGCGGATGATGTCCGAGTCGGCAATATGCCGCGCCTGGTGAATGTTTTCGATACTCACCAGCCGACAGAAGTCCGGGTGATTGTGGTGGTAGTCGAAGGTGAAGCCGGTGAGCAGGGCCATGGCCTCGCGCGGTGGCAGGCCTTCCAGCTGCAGCTGTTTCTCGATATCGCGGATTTCACCGTACACCCGTTCCAGCACGGCGATGTACAGCTCCTTCTTGCTGTGGAAGTGGTACACCACCATGCGTTTGTTGGTATTGGACTGCTCGGCGATATTGTCCAGCCGGGCACCGCTGAAACCGTGCTGGACAAATTCGGTCTGGGCTGCTTCCAGAATACGCTGGCGCATGCCTTCGGGGTCGTTCTTGCGTCGGGTGGGCAAGCTGGGGCTGTCTGTGGACATCAAAACCGGATACCAATGAAAGGAGAAGTGGCAATAAAGGCTGAATCTGCCCGCTTTTGATGACAGATGTCAATCTGGCGACAGCCGTCGCCCGGAGCGGGGAGCGCAGGACAGGGTGGGGCCACTTGCATGGGCCGCGCCCGCATTGAGGATTAAGTTTAAATAAATATGAATCTGTGAATAAACAGAAATGGAGATAATCGTGAAACACAAGACCCAATTGATGCTGCTGGCTTCCCTGTCCCCGCTGCTGGCCAATGCCGCGCTGGCGGACGATTCCACGGTCACCATTTATGGCCGCATCCATGCCGACTTTGAAAACACCAAGTCCGGCGCAGCCAGCACGGCGTTTTCCACCAACAAGGTGCAAAACGACACCTCGCGCATCGGCTTCAAGGGCAGTGAAGACCTGGGCAACGGCCTGAAAGCCATCTGGCAGGTGGAATCCGGCGTAGCCATCGATGACGGTTCCGGCACCGGCTCCAATACCTGGGCCGGTCGTGAAAGCTTCATCGGTTTGAGTTCTGCCCAACTGGGTACGCTGAAGGCCGGTAACTTCCTGGTGGCCATTGACGACCTGCACTACATTGCCGGCAACAGCTTCCAGTACGCCACCGGCATTTCCAACGATGCCACGCTGTGGGCCAACGGCGGCAGCCTGGCCAGCGGCGGTTTTGATGTACGCGTCGGTAACTCGGTAAGCTATCAGACGCCCAAGTTCAACAATGTCACCGCCCGCATCCAGTATTCGCTCACCACGGGCACCGGCAGCTCGGAAACCACCAGCCACGGTGCAACGCTGGTATCCGGCAACCTGACTTATGACGACGGTCAGCTGCGCGTGGGTTACGGCTTCCAGCAAAACCGTGCCATGCAGGCCATGTCCAGCAACTTCTACCAGAACGGTCTGATGCACATGCTGGCTGTGGGTTACAACTTCGGCAGCATCTATGTAGGCGGCCTGGTGGAGCACGACATCCTGGACAACATCAACCAGACCGGTAACAGCCGCAGCCGCAACTACGGCAGCCTGATCGGCACCTACACCAACGGCGCCAACATCTTCTCCGCCCAGTATGGCCAGGCCGCGTCGTGGAAGGGTTCGGCAGCAGTGCAGGACAGTGGCGCCAGGATGGGCACGCTGGCTTACAACCGCGTACTGAGCAAGACTACCCAGGTGTATGTGCTGTTTACCGAGCTGCATAACGAAGCCAATGCGACTTATGTACTGGGCGGCAACCCCAGCGCCACGGCCGCCGGTGCCAAAACCCAGCACTCGCTGGCCGTGGGCATGTGGAAAAACTTCTGATCCTGATGCTTCCAGCCCAACCGCAGGGTGGGGACGACCCGTCCTGCGGTTTTATCTGTTTGTCTGCCCATGCGACTTGCTGACCGACCAAACCCTTCCTCGCTGATCGCCTTGCTGGTGGCGGCTGCGTTCTTCATGGAAAACCTTGATGCCACGGTCATCAATACCGCCTTGCCTGCCATGGCGGCAACTTTTGCTGTGCAGCCGGTGGACCTCAATATCGGCATCACCGCTTATCTGCTTACCCTGACCTTGCTGATACCGGCCAGCGGCTGGCTGGCCGACCGGATGGGCTGCCGTCGCGTGTTCATGGCGTCCATCGTGGTGTTCGTGCTGGCGTCCTTGCTGTGTGCCATGTCGCAAAACCTGTGGCAGTTTGCCTTGGCGCGCGTGCTGCAAGGGGTGGGCGGGGCGATGATGGTGCCGGTGGGGCGGCTGGCCGTATTGCGCAATACGCCCAAGCAAAATCTGATGCAGGCCATCGCCATGATTACCTGGCCCGGTCTGGTGGCACCGGTATTGGGGCCGGCGCTGGGCGGCTTCATCACCACTTATGCGTCCTGGCACTGGATTTTCCTGCTTAACCTGCCACTGGGTGTGCTGGCGTTTGCTCTGGCGTGGTGGCTGATCCCACCCTCGGAGGACGGGATGGCAAGCAGCCGTTTTGACTGGACGGGCTTCTTGCTGTGCGGCACGGCCTGCCTGTTGCTGATGAGCGGTCTGGAGCAGGTGGGTGGCACGGGACAGCTGATGCTGGCCATGCTCTGCCTGTCAGGTGCCGGGGTGCTGCTGGCGGGCCTGTGGCGACATTGCCGCCGCAGCCATGCCCCATTGCTGGATTTGTCCATCCTGCGCATCCGCACTTACCGCACCACTATTGTTGGCGGCTCTTTGCTGCGCGCTGCCATCAACACTACCCCGTTTTTGCTGCCGCTGATGTTCCAGCTGGGCATGGGCATGGATGCCTTCCGTTCCGGCCTGCTGTTGCTCACCCTGTTTGCCGGCAACCTGGGCATGAAGGTGCTGACCAGCCGTACGCTGCGGCGCTTTGGCTTTCGTCTGACCTTGCTGCTCAGCGGCCTGGCACTGGTGGTGCTGACCCTGCTGATTGCCACCTTCGGCCCGGATACGCCGTGGCCGTGGCTGGTGCTGGTGTTGCTTCTGTCCGGCATGGCCCGTTCCATGACCTTTACCACGCTGAGCACTCTGGCTTTTGTCGACGTGCCGCCAGCACAGATGAGCCACGCCAATACCCTGTTCAACATGCTGCTGCGCATGGCCTATGGCATGGGCATCGCCATTGCTGCCGTCGGCCTGCGCATGGCTGAATCCTGGCTGCCGCAGGCCAGTGCGTTGACGCATTATCATTTTGCCTTTGTCGTACTGGCCGGCCTGACGCTGTTGGCGTTATGGGATGTGTGGCAGTTACCGGGCAATGCCGGACAGTTATTAAGCCGGCAGCCGGAGTAGCGCCACTGATGTTGCCAATATCTGTTTGGACAGACGACAAGGGCAATGCCATGCTTCTGGCTTGGCCGCCGGGCCGGGACAGCATGACAGGCACCGCCTGCGGGGCGGGCAGCAATAACGACAAGAAGGTTGGGTTTATGGATTTGAAACAGTTGCAGTACTTTACCTGCGTGGCAGAGCTGGGCAGCTTCACTCGCGCATCCAATACGCTGAACATTGCCCAGCCCGCGCTCAGCCGCCAGATACGCATGCTGGAAGTGGAACTGCGGCAGAACCTGCTGATCCGTAATGGCCGGGGTGTTTCCATGACCGAGGCGGGCAAGGTGTTGCTGGAGCACAGCCTGGGCATCCTGCATCAGGTGGAGCGGGTGAAGGAGGAGCTGGGCAAGGTGCGTGGAGCCATGGCCGGGCATGTGGTGGTGGGCCTGCCACCCAGCCTGCTCAAGGTGCTGGCGGTGCCGTTGACCAAAACCTTCCGCGCCCGGCTGCCCAATGCCTCGCTGTCCATCTGCGAGGGCCTGTCCGTCACCATGCACGAGGCGCTGGTAGCCGGGCGGCTGGACGTGGCCCTGCTGTACAACGTGATTCCGTCGGCAGAGGTGGAAACCTTCCCGCTGCTGGAGGAAGAGCTGTTCCTGATGACCGCCCGCTTTGACAATGCCCCGGACAACATCACCCTGCGTGAAGTCGCCGGCACGCCGCTGATCATCCCCAGTCGCCCCAATTCCATCCGTATGCTGGTGGAGTCGGAATTGGCCAATATCGGCTGCCGTCCGCATATCGAACTGGAAATCGACGGTGTGTCCGCCATTCTGGAGCTGGTGGCAGATGGCTATGGCTCGGCGGTGCTCACCCGCAGTGCGGTGGCTTCGCTGGCCGATGCCTCGCGTTTTACCGTGCGCAAGATTGTAGAACCGGTGCTGTCCAGCAAGCTGGCCATGGCCATCAGCCTGCGTCACCCCTCAACACTCACCCAGCAGCTGTTCATCGAGCTGATACGCGAACATATCCGCGAATGGCTGGGGTATTCCTCCGAAACCTGATTGCCTCCGAACGGCTGACAAAATAGCGTAGTGTCCCTGGGGCAAAGAGGCGCAACACAGCAGCAGGGTTTTTGTTAGCGGTTCCTCGGGCGGAAAGTCGCATTGTGCTGGCTATTGCAAGTATCACCGGACCCATCTTCATCCTGATTGCCCTTGGTTACTGGGTAACCTGGCAGCAGTGGTTTGCCCAGGCCAATATTCGTGCGCTGGGGCAGTTTGTCATCACCTTTGCCTTGCCGGCGATGATATTCCGTGCACTGACCCGGCAGTCCTTTGTCGAGGTGGTGGACCTGCACTACCTGCTGGCCTACGGATTGGGTTCCTTGCTGGCGCTGGGTCTGGGCATGCTGTTTGCCCGCGTGGTGGCAGGGCATGACTTTCGGCTCAGTGCCCTGTTCGGGCTGGGCATGTCCATGTCCAACAGCGGTTTTATCGGCTTTCCCATCGTGTCACAGCTATTGGGGGCCAAGGCAGGCATTGCACTGGCCATGACCATGCTGGTGGAAAACGCGGTGGTGTTTCCGCTGGCGCTGATCCTGCTGGAAAGCCATGATGCCAGCGGCAAGGGCTGGGGCCATCTGCTGCGCCAGGTGGGCGGGCGGCTGCTGCGCTCGCCACTGGTGATTGCCATCAGCGCCGGGGTGTTGTGTTCGCTGGCGGGCTTGCAGCTGCCGGGCGTATTCAGCAAGGTGCTGGAATTGTTGTCGCAGGCTTCGGTGGCCTTGTCGCTGTTTGTCATCGGCGGCTCGCTGGTTGGCCTGAAAACCAGTGGCATCGTGCGCCGGATTTCCCCCATCGTGCTGGGCAAGCTGCTGTTGCACCCCTTGCTGATCTTCCTGCTGCTGCATTTCCTGCTGCCAGTACCCGCCTGGCTGCAAATGGCGGCGGTGCTGTTTGCCTGCGCGCCGATGATGAGCATCTATCCCATCATGGGGCAGAAATACGGTCACGAAGGCTTGTGCGCGGCCACCTTGCTGGCCGCTACGGTGACATCGTTCTTCTCCATCAGCGGCATGCTCTGGTTACAAGGCTGAGGGAATAAGCAATCCGGATTTTCTTGGTTGGGAATCATGGTGTGGTTTTTTAATATCCACTCCATGTACATGGTTATGTCCTGTCATGACAGGCCGTGTTTTCATTCCCCTTGCTTTGAGAGGCTGCCAGGATGAGCTTTTATCAGGATTACAACGACAAGCTGGCCATTGAAGGCTGGAACACCCGCGAACTGAGCCAGTACCAGACGTTCGACCTCAAACGCCTGTCCCCGGCACTGGGGGCGGAAATCCGTGGTGTCGACCTCAGCCAGCCCTTGCCACCTGCGCAACTGGCGGAAATTCGCCAGGCCCTGACCGAACATCTGGTGCTGACCTTCCCCGGTCAGGCCATCAATGCCGAACAGCACAAGGCCTTTGGTCGTCTGTTTGGCAGCCTGCACCAGCACGTGCTGGGCGACAGCACCCAGCTGACCGCGCGCAGTGGCGACGCAGAAATTCTGGGCTGGAAAACCGGCCGCACCACCCGTTACACCGCGGGCGACGCCTGGCATAACGATGTGTCTTGCGACCCGCACCCCATCTGGGCGTCTTTCCTGCGCGTCACCCGCCTGCTGGAAGTAGGCGGTGGCGACACGGCGTTTGCCAACCTCTTTCTGGCGTATGAATCCTTGTCCGAACCCATCAAGCAACTGCTGCTGGGGCTGACTGCCGTGCATGACGGGCGGGAAGGCTGGAGCAATGGCTATGGTGCCGAACCGAAACCCGGCCAGGTATTCAATGCCAGCGAACACCCGGTGGTGGCACGTCATCCGGTCAGCGGCCGTCCTTTCCTGTTTGTGAATGAGGCGTTTACTTCGCATATCGTGCAGCTGAGCCGTGCCGAAAGCGATGCGCTGTTGCAGCTGCTGTACCGTCATATCGAAAAACACCAGTCCTTCCAGGCGCGCATTCACTGGCAGCCGGACATGTTGCTGCTGTGGGACAACTGGGCCACCCAGCACCACGCCATCTGGGATTACTACCCGTTCGAGCGTTGGGGCGAGCGTGTGTCGGCCTATCGGGACCACGGCCCGCAGCCTGCCGGCACCATCATCGGCCAGCAGTAAGCCGCGCAGACTTGCAGGCATAAGCCAGCCCCCTCTCGCTTTCGGCAAGGAAAGCGAGGCACCCTTACAGGGTAAGGGCGTGGGAATAGATGGTAAGGCTGCGGAAGTCATTGTTTAGTGATAAGGCCCGGCTTTGCCTGGTCCGGTGAAAACGCACCAAATAACGTTGTCAGCAGCCTGGGCTGCCCATCACGGGCGGCCCTTTTTACTGTGTGAAGCACGCGGCTTATGCAGCTTTGCTCTGGCTTATCCAGCCGCAGCCTGATAAGCAACGCAGTTTTCCTTGGTTCACGGGCGGCGTGGCAGTGCTTACAGTAAGCCCATCACGCAAACACAGCACAAAGGAAACCAGCATGACTCTGCGACTTGGCGACATCGCTCCGGATTTCAGCCAGCAATCCACCATTGGCGAACTGCATTTCCACCAGTGGAAGGGTGACAGCTGGGCCGTGCTGTTTTCCCATCCGGCCGACTACACCCCGGTGTGCACCACCGAACTGGGTGCCACCGCCAAATTGCAGCAGGAGTTTGCCCGCCGCAATGTCAAGGTGCTGGCGCTGTCGGTAGACCCGGTGGAAGCCCACCATGGCTGGATTGCCGATATCAATGACACCCAGCAGACCGAGGTGAATTTCCCCATCGTGGCGGACGCGGACCGCAAGGTGTCCGAGGCCTACGACCTGATTCACCCGAATGCCAGCAGCACTCATACCGTGTGCTCGCTGTTCATCATCGATCCCAGCCACAAGGTGCGCTTGATCATTACCTACCCGGCCAGTACCGGCCGCAATTTTGCCGAAATCCTGCGGGTGATCGACTCCCTGCAACTGACCGACCACCACAGTGTGGCTACTCCGGCCAACTGGCAGCAGGGTGAGGAAGTGGTGATCGTGCCATCACTGCAGGATGAAGCACTGATCCGTGAAAAGTTTCCCCAGGGCTACCGTGCCGTGCGGCCCTATCTGCGCCTGACGCCGCAGCCGGTTTGATGATTTGTCCGTTGTACCGTTGTCTCTGTTTCTCCTTCTTGCATGTCTCTTCTTCTTGCCGGGTCGGCTGACCCGGCATTTTTTTTGAAACTGGCCATTGGGCCATTAAATGCCGGTGATAGCAGTGCTCAATGGTGGACTTATGCGACCAGAATGACAGATACTGCTGTAATGCATGCTTGACTTACAATAATTTCCCCAACTTCCCCCTGCAGGTATAAAGCGTTGGACGGCAAAAAACCCGATATCGATGCAATGCTGGATCTGGCTTATCAATTGGTGCTCTGTCAGCTGGAAGCGGACGTCTATCGTGCCAAAGAGGATATTCGCGAGATGGTGGTTCCCATCAAGATTTTGCTGCTCAGGCAAATCGGAGAGGACACCGACATCTGCAATCTCGATGATTTCTAGCTTGCTTCACACCACGTCTTCCCATCCTTCTCGACATCTGATTGCGTGGGCGCATCACTGCTGTGCAGTGCGCGCCCTGGTCGCCACCATGGCCGCTTGCCTGCTGCCTTGCTTGCGCCGACTGGCCTGCCACTGAAACAGGCCGCTGCCGCCCAGAATCATCAATACCACGCCGCTGACGACCATCAGCAACTGGTGCCAGACACCACCCAGGCTGCCGGTGTGCAAGGCCTGTGCCCAGCTGCCGATTTTCCGCCAGGCTTGTGTCTGTTCCGTCCTTTCCACGCTCAATACCGTTCCCCGGTAAGGATCCAGCCTAATCAGGGTGCTGCCGTTGGGGTGCAACTCGTCGACCAGCCGCTTGCGTAGTTCAACCGGCTGACCTGGTCGTGTGCTGATACTGATGCTGCTCAGCCTGCCCTGTGGCAGACGGGCATTGCCGCGGGCGACCAGTTCATCCAGCGCCAGTTGCGGCCCGGCCGGTGTGATGTGCTTGCCCGTGCGTGGCTGGCCGTGCTTGGCCGGGCTTAGCCATTGGCGGATGGGCTGGTTGAATGCCAGAACCAGGCCACTGAGGGTACTGAGCAGCAAGAGCAGCAACATGCTGGCACCCAGCATGCGGTGCAGGTCGCCCAGCCATACCGCCAGGCCCTTGTCGCGCCGCAGCCGCCAGGCTTTGCGCCAGTCCTTTGGCCACCAGTGAATGATGCCGCTGAGCAGCACCAGCAGGATGGCAATACCGGCCACGCCCACCCAGGTCTTGCCATCTTCCAGCAGCAGGCGGGCATGCACTTCGTGCAGCCAGCGCCAGCCGGTGCCACGGCCTTCCGGCGTGGCCATTGGCCGGCCAAATTGCGGGTCCAGCCATAGCAGCTGGTCTGGCTGCTGGCGCTGGCGTACCCGTACTTCGATGGCGTCTGCGGGGTTTTGCGGCAGGCGCAGGGTGAAATCAGCCTGCGGATAGCTGGCGCGCAAGCTGGCCAGTACCACCTGATAGTGCGGACTGGCGGCATGGCTTGCCACCGCGGCCGGGTAGGTTTCGCCCTGCAGCAGCTGTTGCACGGCCAGCAGGCTGCCGCTCAGGCCCAGCAGCAAGGCAAACAGGGCGGCCAGCAGGCCCAGATAACGATGTAACAGAATGACGATGCGTTTCACTTGGTTTTCCACGACAAAGCGCTGCGACTGTTGATATTCAGCCGCAGCGCAGGACATGAGCCGGCCAGTGCCGGCAGGGAATCAGAAACTCAGGCTGGCCTTGACCAGCAATTCGCGTGGGTCGCCCAGCCGCACCGTGGACACGCTGCCGCTGTTGCTGGTGGTGGTTGTGCCGGTGCTGGAGGCGTAATAAGTCTTGTCGAACACGTTTTTCAGGTTGGCCTGGATTTCCAGCTTCTGGCCGTGCAGGCGGGTTTGCCAGGCAATGAAGGCATCGGTCACGAAATAGGACGGCAGCTGGAAGGAGTTGGCGGCGTCGCCCTGACGTTCGCCGACAAAGCGCGTGCCGCCACCAATGCGCCAGTTGTTGCCAAAGCTGTCCTGGCCAAGCCGGTAAGCCAGATTGACGCTGCCGCTGTGCTTGGGCACGTTATAAAGCTGCTTGCCGGCATAGACCGGGTCCTTGGTGACCATGGCATCGGTGTAGGCCCAGGCCAGGGTCATGGACAGGCGACGGGTGATTTCGCCGCTGACATCCAGCTCCACCCCCTGCGAGCGTACCTTGCCCATGGCCTTGTCGATGCCGTCGGTATCGGTGGCCACCACATTGCTCTTGTCGATGTGGAATACAGCCAGGGTGGCGCTCAGGCCGCTTTGTTCCAGCTTGATGCCTGCTTCACGAGCGCTGCCGCGTTCCGGGTCGAAATGCTGGCCGTCGCTGGCGGTGTTGGGCACAAAGGATTCACTGTAGCTGCCATACAGCGACCAGTGCGGGTTCAGCTTGTACACCAGGCCAAACTGGGGCAGGGCGGTAGTGCCCGCGCTGCGGTCGCTGACGGCATAGGGGCGGCCCACCCCGTCTTCCTGCTGGTAATGCTGGTAGCGCAGGCCGTAGCTGGTTTGCCATTGCGGTGCCAGTTCCCAGTTGTCCATCAGCAGCAGCGACTGGGTGTCGATGGTGCTGCGGTTGTCGCTTTGCGTTGCGCTCAGGCTGGTGTTGGCTGTGCTCAGTACGCCATAAACCGGGTTGTTGACATTCAGCTGGGTGGCGCTGCTGGCGCTGCCGCGGAAGGTGTCGGAGCGCAGCTCGCGTGCGCGGGTGATGTCCAGTCCGATCACCGGCTGGTGACGCTGACCGAACAGGCTGACATCGCCTTGCAGCTTGCTGCCCAGCGCCAGTGTGCTGTTGTTTACCACATTGCCATCCAGACGTCGGGTCAGCACGCCGGTGCGGGCGTTATAGGCGGTGGCGCGGGTTTCGTAGTTGCTGTAGCTGATTTCATTCCATGCCAGGCGGGAGTCCAGTTTCCACTGGCTGTTCAGCATGTGGCTGTAACTGGCGGTGGCGGCCTGGGTGTGGCCCTGTGCCACGTCCAGTGTGTCGCCCAGCCGTGTTTCGCGTGGCACGTTCAGCGGTTTGCCGTTGTAAAACACGGTGCCGCGATCCCACGGCGTGCTGAAGTCACTGTACTGGTACGACAGCAACAGGCTGTCGCGTCCGTCGCTCCAGGACAGCGAGGGTGCAATCATGTTGCGCTTGGTGCTGCCAAAGTTGCGCCAGTAGTCGGTGTCCTGCTTGTCGGCAATCAGGCGGTAGGCGAAGTTGGAATCGCCAATCTGCCCGGTGCTGTCCAGCGTGGCCGCACCGCCGCCAAAGCTGCTGCTCTGGGCGCTGATGGTGGTTTGCGCGTCGCGTTGCGGTTTCTTGCTGATGACGTTGATGACGCCGCCGGGCTCCTGGATGCCATACAACAGCGAGGCCGGGCCTTTGAGCACTTCCACCGATTCGGTGGTGGCGTCGAAATTGCTCATCAGATAAGAGCGCACCCCGTCGCGCAAAATGCTGCCATCGTTGCGCTCGCCAAAACCACGGCGGGTAAAGCTGTCCTGGATGCCGGCCAGGGTATTGCTTTCCACCACGCCGCTGACGGTACTCACTGCTTCGGCCAGGCTTTTTACCTGTTTGTCAGCCAGGGTTTGCGGGGTGACGGACTGTACGGCCTGGGGCGTGTCCAGCGTGCTTTGCGTGTAGCCTGCCACGCTGGTTTGCCGGGTCTGGTAGCTGTGTGTGTTCTGGGTGTCGCTACTGGCACTGACCGACACCGTATCCAGGGTAGCGGTGTCTTCGGCATGGGCGGCGAGGGGGCTGAGGACCAGCAGGGATGTTGAAACGAAGGCGGCAGTATTCATGATGCATGTTGTTATAAATGAGAATCATTATCATACATGATTTGTGAACTGTCTAAAAGTACGGGTTTTCCCGAAATCCATGTGCAGAAAGCCCTCGCAGTGGCAGATGGCATGCCGTCGCAGCACCCCAGCATCCGCCTGCTAGGGGTGGGTGACATGATGTCTGCCTTGGCAGGAATGGGAAGCGAGACGGGCTGATGCGGCTGTAACGCTGCCTGCCTGGGCAGACGGTAGCTTATTATGTTGTATTTGGAATACATATTAATGGCCTGTTCAAGGTCATTGCTCCGGCTGATTGCAGTTGCACGCTTGTGCCGGAGTTTTTACAAGTTATTGACTGTAAATGCTTAATTTCCCATCCGGCCGTGGCAGCAGGCGTCTGCCGGCGCTGTGTCAGGCTGACGGCGCTATTGCCAGATGGCATGCAAAACAATATCGTATTGCGATATTTATGCGCCAGCCGTGGCGCCTGACGCCACTTGCCAAGGAATGTATGTCTGTCCCGCCTCGCACCATCCCCATCAAGCCTGTTGCGGCCACTGCCGCAGACGGGTCGGAAGTGGTATCGCTCTATGCTGCACAAAAGAAAATCTACCCGCGCAGCGTGCACGGTCGCTTCAACAACTGGCGCATTGCCGCCGTTGTGCTTACCCAGCTGGTGTTTCTCGGCCTGCCGTGGCTGCGCTGGGATGGCCGCCAGGCAGTCAATTTCGACCTTGTGGAGCGCAAGTTCTATCTGTTCGGCCTGATTTTCTGGCCACAGGATTTTATCTACCTGGCTGCCTTGCTGATCCTGTGCGCCTTTGGCTTGTTCTGGTGGACCACCATTGCCGGGCGGCTGTGGTGTGGCTATTCCTGTCCGCAGACGGTGTACACCGAAATCATGCTGTGGATCGAGCAATGGACCGAAGGCAAGCACAGCCAGCGCAGCAAGCTGGACCAGCAAGGCTGGAGCCTGCGCAAGCTGCGCATCAAGCTGTGCAAGCACGGGCTGATGCTGGCTTTTTCCCTGCTGACCGGTTTTACGCTGGTGGGTTATTTCACGCCCATCCAGCAGCTGCTGGCGGCCTTGCCACGTTTTGATTACGGGCCGTGGGAGCTGTTCTGGATTTTCTTCTACGCGGCTTGCACTTATTTGCTGGCCGGGGTGATGCGCGAGCAGGTATGCCAGTACATGTGCCCTTATGCCCGTTTCCAGAGCGTGATGTTTGATGCCGACACGCTGGTGATTTCCTATGATGCCGCCCGCGGCGAACCACGCGGCGCGCGCAAGAAGGGCAGCGACCTGCAGCAACAGCAGCTGGGGTCTTGCATCAACTGCGGCATTTGCGTGCAGGTGTGCCCGGCCGGCATTGATATCCGTGATGGCCTGCAGCATGAGTGCATCGGCTGCGCCGCCTGCATTGATGCCTGCGACGAGGTGATGGACAAGATGGCCTATCCGCGCGGGCTGATTCGTTACACCACGGAAAATGCGCTGAACGGCCTGTATCCGGAAAGCGCCATCCTGTCCCGGCTGCGCCGACCGCGGGTGGTGCTGTATAGCTTGCTGTTGCTGCTGGTGAGCGGTGCGGCCATCACCTCGTTCAGCTTGCGCAAGCCTTTCAAGGTGGATGTGATGCGCGATCGCGCCTCGCTGGTACAGGAAACCGGGGAGGGGCTGCTGGAAAACAGCTATCAGCTGAACGTGATCAACACCACCAGTCAGGACCAGCAGTTCAGCATCAGCGTCAGCGGCCTGTCAGGCATTGCGATTGCCAAGCCAACCCTGCTGTCCATCCGCGCGGCAGACAGCAAGAGCCTGGGCGTGCGGGTGGTGGTGGACCCGCAAGTCGCCGGGCCGGGCAGTCATCCCATCGTGTTCCGCGTGCAAACCCGGACCCAGCCTGCGCTGGTGGTGGAAGAGAAATCCAGCTTTATCGGGGAGTGATGGCTTCAGCCGCCGGCCTGCGCCAGCTGGCTGATATCGCGCCTGGGGGGCAGGCCGAACAGTCTGGCGTATTCGCGGCTGAATTGTGACGGACTCTCGTAGCCCACGCGAAAAGCCGCCGTGGCGGCTTCCAGCTTGTCGCTCAGCATCAGGCGACGTGCTTCGTTCAGACGCAGCCATTTCACGTATTGCAGCGGGCTCATGGTGGTGAGCTGGCGAAAGTGGTGATGCAGGCTGGAGCTGCTCATTTGCACCCTTGCCGCCAGTTCCTCGATGCGCAGCGGCTCGGTGTAATGGGTTTTCAGCCAGTCGATGGCGCGGGCAATGCGCTGGCTGTGGCTGCCGGTGGCCAGAATCTGCCACAGGCGCGAAGCCTGGTCGCTCATCAGCAGCCGGTAGTGGATTTCCCGTTTGATCAACGGTGCCAGCACGCCGATGTGCTGCGGTTGATCCAGCAAGTCCAGCAGGCGGTTGAAGGCATCCAGCAATGCGCTGGTGACCGTGCCCAGAGCCATGCCGGGCTGGCTGCTCTGGCTTGCCGGCGGGCAAATGCAGCCCTGGGCGATCAGGTCGGCCATGATGCGCAAATCCAGCCGCAGCACCAGCCCGAGGCAAGGTGCGGTCGAACTGGCCGACAGCACCTGCGAGCTGGCTGGCAAATCCACCGAATTGAGCAGGAAATGCTGCGTGTCGTAGGCGTAGCTTTGCTCGCCCACCAGCATCTGCTTTTCCCCTTGCACCACCAGCACCACGCTGGGCTCCACCATGCAGGAACAGGGATTGGTCTGTTGTTCGCGGCGGAAGAAGCTCAGCTCGGGAATGTCCGTATCGCAGTCCTCATCGCCATGGGTACGGGCGGCAATGATCTGGCACAGATGCTGCAGTACCGGGCTGCTGGCAGGTGTCTGCGGTGTGTCGGGCATGGGTCGGCTTTCTGGTTGACTGCATTCAGCCTAATGGCTGGGCGGCTGGCTGTCTGCCCGATTTTCCTGCTGACGCAGGATCAGGCAAGGATTGCGCAACATCAGGCAAGCACTCAGGCAGTATGGGCGGCCAGTGCCGCCAATGGCACATGCAAGGCAGGCGTGGCGGCAAACTGTGCCAGCAGGTAGTCGATGCAGGCCTTTACCCGGGGTGCCATCAGCGCACGGTGCGGGTATTGCAGCACCAGTTCGTAAGCGCCGGGGTCGTGCTGGCCCAGCAACAGCACCTTGAGTTCGCCGCGCTCAAGATAGGGCCAGGCATGGTGCACGCCCACCTGGGTAATGCCGGCATGCTGGCGCGCCGCGTCGGTCAGTGCTTCCGGGGCGGACAGGGTGAGGCAGCTGCGCGAGACATCCAGCGTGGTGATCTGGCCATCGGCATCACGAAAATTCCACGGCGATACCTTGCCGCCCAGAAAGCGCCGGGTGATCAGCCGGTGCTGTGTCAGCTCGGCAGGCGAGCGTGGTATGCCAGCCTGTGCAAGATAGGTGGGCGAGGCCACCAATACCATGCGCAGATGGCAGATGGGGCGCGCCACCAGCGCAGAGTCGGCAATATGGCCGCCGCGGATCGCCAGGTCGTAGCCGCCGCCCACCAGATCCACCACCCGGTCGTCAAAATCCACTTCCACCGCCAGTTGCGGGTAACGGGTCAGCAGGCCGGGCAGGACGGGTAGCAGATGGTCGCGACCAAATGCCGCACTGCTGGAAATGCGCACCGGGCCGCTGATTTCCAGCCGCTGGGTGGCAATGGCATCCACTGCCGCGTCCAGCGCATCCAGCGCAATGCGGGCCTGGCGCAAGAAGGCGGCACCTTCTTCGGTCAGGCTCAGGGTGCGTGTGGTGCGGTTCAGCAGGCGCACGCCCAGTGCCTGTTCCAGCCCGGCCACGTTCTTGCTGACTGCCGCATTGCTGATACCCAGCTGGCGAGCCGCAGCGGCAAAGCTGCCGGTTTCGACGGTAGTGACGAAGGAAAGTACCGAAGGCACCCGTTGCGACAAGTCCATGCTGCGCTCCTGCAGTGAATCACTAGTGAATCAAGGTTAATAAATACTCAACAGGTAGTCTACTTATGGTTGCGAGTGCGGGCTTGCATAATGCCTTCCATCTGCTGGCCACGCTGTTGTGACTGGCTTCAAGACAGGAGCGCAACATGTTGAATTTCGAGTATTTCAATCCTGCCCGTGTGGTGTTCGGCAAAGGCAGCATCCAGCGACTTGGCAGCTTGCTGCCGGCGGATGCCAGGGTGTTGCTGCTGTATGGCGGTGGCAGTGCCGAACGCAATGGCACGCTGGCCGAGGTGCGCCAGGCCTTGAGCGGCCATGTGGTGCATGAGTTCGGCGGCATCGAACCCAATCCGCGCTATGAAACCCTGATGCGTGCCGTCGCACTGGTGCGCGAGCAGGGCATTGATTTCCTGCTGGCCGTGGGTGGTGGTTCGGTGATTGATGGCAGCAAGTTTGTGGCCGCTGCCGCGCCTTATCAGGGCGACGCCTGGGACATTCTGTCCAGCATAGGGCAGGTGGTGAAAAGCGCCTTGCCGGTGGGCGCGGTGCTCACGCTGGCAGCCACCGGTTCGGAAACCAACCACAACGCCGTGGTCACCCATGAGGCCAGCAAGACCAAGGCATTTTTTGCCTCCCCGCTGGTGTTTCCGCAGTTTGCCGTGCTGGACCCGGAAAAAACCTACTCCTTGCCCGCCCGCCAGTTGGCTAACGGGGTGGTGGATGCCTTCACTCATGTGATGGAGCAATACCTGACCTACCCGGTAGACGCCCGCGTACAGGACCGCTATGCCGAAGGCCTGCTGCAAACGTTGATCGAGCTGGGGCCGAAGGTGGTGCTGGAGCCGGCCGATTATGATTCGCGCGCCAATTTCATGTGGACCGCCACCCAGGCGCTCAACGGCCTGATCGGTGCCGGTGTGCCACACGATTGGGCCACCCATCTGGTAGGACATGAGCTGACCATCCTGCATGGCCTCGATCATGCCCAGACACTGGCGGTACTGCTGCCTTCCATGCTGCAAGCCCGCCGGGCCGGCAAGCATGCCAAGTTGCTGCAGTACGCCAGCCGTGTCTGGCACATCAACGAAGGCAGCGAGGAAGAGCGCATCAGCCAGGCCATCGTCCGTACCCGTACCTTTTTTGAAAGCCTGGGCGTGAAAACCCGGCTGCGTGACTACGGCATCGGCCCTGGCGACATCGACGCCCTGGTGCGGCAGCTGGAAGTCCACGGCATGACGGCGCTGGGCGAGCAGGGGGACGTCAGCCTGACCCTCAGCCGTCAGGTATTCGAAGCCAGCCTGTAAGCCTGTTATCCGCAGCCGCCAGTCCCGCATGGCTGGCGTTTTGACAAGCCTGCAACCTTTATTCAACACCAAGGGTGGCGCTGGCCCATATTGCACAGGGCTACCCGTTCAGGAGCACATCATGCAGACCCCCGCTTATTTCGTTTTCAATGTCACCGCCATTCACGACCCGCAAGGCATGTTGCCGTATCAGGAAAAAGTGCAGGAAACCGTGACCGCCCATCATGGCAGCCTGCTGGTAGGCGGTGGCGAGGTGGACAGCGTGGAAGGCCCGGCCGTACAGGGCAGGTTTTTCATTGTCCGCTTTGACAGCACCGAGGCCGCCAAGGCCTGGTACCACTCGCCGGACTACCAAAGCATCATCGGCCACCGCCATGCCTCCGCCAGCTGCCAGGCCTTCCTGCTGGCCGGGCTGCCCGTCTGACATTTCATTCTTTCAACAGGACATCACATGAAAACCCTCGTCATCGTTTCTCACCCCACGCCGCAACAATCCATCGCCATCAAGGCGCTGCAACAAGTGGCCGAAGCCCAGGACAAGGTGACCGTGCGTCACCTGGACCAGCTGTATGGCACTGACAGCAATGCAATTGATATCGCAGCCGAGCAGCAGGCACATGAGGCGGCAGACCGCATCATCTACCTGTATCCGACCCACTGGTTCAACACCACGCCCATGCTCAAGGCCTACCTGAACCAGGTGTGGACCTATGGCTGGGCATTTGGCCCGGAAGGCAAGGCACTGCATGGCAAGGAATTGCAGATTGTCACCACCGCCGGTGCCACTGAATTTACTTACAGCCATGCCGGGCTGATCGAAGCCACCATGGATGAAGTGCTGTCGCCGATGAAAGCCTCCGCATTGTATGTGGGCATGAAATACCGTGCGCCGCTGGCGTTCTACAGTGCCATGGGGCTGGATGAGGCCAGCCTTGACGCCATGCGCAGCCGTTTTGCGGCAAACCTGCAGGCTCCGCTTGGCAGCCAGCGCGCCGACTGAATAATCGTCTGATACAACAAGGCCCCCGGCATGCCGAGGGCCTTGTTGCGTCTGCTGCCAGGCTTCAGTGCAGCCCGGCATTGCGCTGTTTCACCACGGCGCAGGGGGTGCCGGCCGTGCAAAAGGCATCGTTCAGATTGGCAGACGGCCCGTTCTGCTGACTGACGGAGCTGGTTTGATCGGCCGCGGTATCAGCCCGGCTGAGCGGGCTGAGCACGAGCAGGGACAGACATAGTGCCAGGGCGTGTTTCATCATGTTTCCTTTCCTGATGTGATCTGGCAAGAGCCAGGGTGGTGTGGGTTTTGACCAGGTTTTGACCGGCGGGTGCGGTGCTGGTCTGGATGAATTGTTAATGAATACAACGACTTGTGTTTTTATCTGTCATGCGCTCAGCGGGCGCAGCCGCTTGCCGCCGCCTGCCAGCAAGGTCGCCATCAGCAACAGCCCGGCACTGACAAGAAAAGTGGCATGAATGGACCACTGGTCGAGCAGGACCCCGCCAACCGCCCCTCCGCACAGGATTGCCAGCTGGATGGCGGCCACCATCAGCCCGCCGGTGCGCTCGGCCTCACCGGCGACACCCTGTGCCATCCAGGCAGACCAGCACACCGGAATGGCAGCATTCACCAGCCCCCACAACATCAGCAGCATGGCAACCGGCCACAACAGGCTGCCGGTCAGCAGCAAGCCCACAGTCAGCAAGGCCAGCAGCAATGGCAGCAGGCCCAGCAGCGGGTAAAGATGACGCTCCACCATGGCACTGGCGCTGCGGGTGCCGACAAAACCGGCCAGCCCCAGACCGCACAGCAATAGTGATAACTGCGGCAGGCTGACCCGGGTCAGCTGCTCCAGAAACGGGCGGAAATAGGTAAAGGCGGAAAATGCGCCGCCAAAGGTCAGCATCACTGCGGCCAGTGCGTATCGCACATGGCGCAAGGACAGCAGGGTCAGCGGGTTGGCGGCAGTTTGACCGGTTGGTGACGGCAGGTCTGGCAGACTGCGCCACTGCCAGTACAGGTTGAGCAGCACCAGCGGAACCAGCGTCCAGAACACGCCGCGCCAGCCGATGATGCCGCCCAGATAACTGCCGGCAGGGGCAGCAAAAGCACCTGCTACTGCATTGCCCATATACAGCGTGCCCAGCGCCGCGGCCAGTTGTTCAGCGGGCACCAGTCGGCTCACCGTGGCGGTGGCCAGCGACCAGAACCCGCCAATCACCAGTCCCAGCAGGGCTCGCGCCAGCATCAGCACGGCAAAGCTGTCTGCCAGGGCAGTCAGCAGCACCGACAGTAACAGCAGCGCGGTGAGGCAGAGCAGCACCGGTTTGCGATCATGCTGGCCGGTGAGTTTTCCCACCATCAGGCTGGCAAATACGGCAAACAGCCCGGACACGGAAATGGCCTGACCGGCCATGCCATCACTGGTGTGCAGGTCTGCGGCAATCGGGGTCAGCAGGCTGACCGGCAAGAATTCGGCGGCAATCAGCAAGCCCACGCACAGTGACATGGACAGCACGGCTGCATGGCAGGAGCGGGCGGCAAGAGGGGCTGGCAAAGACATGGCATTCCAAGAATCAGAAGGTTGACGCAAGGGCAGGGCCGGCTGCTGACAGCCGGTCCGCAATGTGTGCAAAGCCTAAGAGAGGGGAGGCGGGCGACGGTAGCCCATTGCTGGCGATCTCTTGCCTGATTCGCCAGGGTGCGCTGTCAGATGATAGGGAAGCGGTGCAGCCTTATCAGCCGGCCTGATGCGGGTCCAGCGTACCCAGTACTGCCAGCAGAGCCAGGGCCAGCAGGCACAAGGCAATTTGCAGACAGATGGCGCGCTTGAGGCAGGGCAGCCCTTGCGGCATGCGGGGCACCAGATGGTAGCGATTGTAGAGCGCCAGCACGGTCATGCCGGCCACCAGCAGCAGCTTCAGGTCCAGCAGCATGGCATAGGCGGACAGTGTGTCCGGCAGCAGGCTGCCATTGATCAGGTACAGATTGCCAAGGCCGGTGGCAAACACCACCAGCACCACCGCATGACCGGTGGTAGAGAAGCGGCGCAGGATGCCGGGCAGGGCGGCATGCAGTGCTGCAGGTGGCTGACGCAGCAATTGCAGCACCAGCGGCAAGGCACCCAGCCAGGCTGCAGCGCTCAGCAGGTGCAACCAGTCATTGCCCTGGTGTAGCAGCCCCGGCCAGCCCTGCTGCATGGCGGCATGTCCACTCAGGGTAAGGCTGGCCAGCAGCAGGGCGCTCAGCCCTGCGGTGGCAGGCAGTGTATGGCGATGGCCCGCACGGCTTGTTACCAGCCACAGTGCCAGCGCTGCCAGCAGCTGCCAGCACCAGGCATGGCCAATGCCGCTGTCACGCACCACGGCCAGCAGGCTGGCCGCTTGCCAGCTGTCGGCCCAGCCATCACCCAGTATTGCGCTGTGCAAGGGCAGGGCCGACAGGGTGGCCAGCAGCAGGGCGCGAGCGGCACGGCGATTCCAGATGGCCTGCTGCTGCCAGAAGTCCTGGCGCAATGCGGCAGGCAGCAGCGCCAGCACAAACAGGCTGCTGCCCCATAGCCACATGGCTGCGCCATCAGTCAGCCAGCGGCACAGCCACAGCAAGCCTTCAGCCATGCTCACTTGCCAACGCTGAAGCTGTAAGTGCCTTTGGTTTTGTGGCCATCGGTCGACAGCACATGCCATTCCAGCTTGTAGTTGCCGGCAGGCAGGGCCTGGGCGGGTTTCACCACCAGGGTTTTGCCGCCATTGGCCAGCGTGGGTTCACCCAGTGCGATGTCCTGCTTGTCGGCATTGCTCAGCTTGATGCCGCTGAACTTCACTTCCAGTGCTTCGGAAAAGCTCAGGTTCAGGCTGGCCGGGCTGCTGACCACACTGTTGGCGGCCGGTTCGGCAGCTTTCAGATGCGCATGAGCCCAGGCTGCCGTGGTGGTGAGCAGGCCGGTGGCCAGCACCAGCAAGGTAGAGCGGATGGAAGCTTGCATGACAACTCCTGTTATCGGGTAAGTAAAACGGTTGTATATGGCACCCTGGCGCGGAGGCAGGATGCTAACGCATTGACGCTGGCACCGGTAGTCTGTTTCGTCGTCACCGGCGCTGCTGCAGCTGGCTTGTGCAGGCTGCTGGCTGCACCGTGCAGCAGTGATATCCGGTGGCCATTGTAAGAAGGTCACCGCAATCGCGACTGCGGCATATTGTCGCAGTGCTGTGGGCAAGCTGCTGGCCGTGGCAGGGTGCATATCAGTAAAGCCACAGTTGCAATAAGGTTGCTTGGTGCTGTGCACGCTTTTAGGTGAATAAACTAAGTGTTTCTACTAGAATATGTTTATTCCACATCGTGCATGTGCTGGGTGCGGTTTTCCTCGTCATTGAAATTGAATCGGGTATGGGAATGGGAATGGATCGAATCCTGTCGCAGCTGTCCTCCTCGCTGAACACGGCACAGACCATCGATCAGCTGGTGCGCCCGATGCTGGAAATGCTGGCGATGATTACCAATATGGAGTCCACCTACCTCACCGATGTGGACCTGGACGGCCACAGCCAGCGTATCCGCTTTGCGCGTAATAGCGGCGAGCTGGACATTGCCGAGGGACTTACCGTGCAGTGGGAGGACACCTTGTGCAAGCGTGCGCTCGATAGCGGCCAGCTGGCCTGCAGTAGCGTGCCGCAGCGCTGGGGCGATTCCACCGCTGCCGCCAGTTTGCATATCCAGTCTTATGTCAGTGCGCCGATCAGCAACGCCGACGGGCAGCTGCTGGGTACCTTGTGCGCTGCCAGTACCCGGACGGTGCAGATTACCGAGCAGGTGGAAGCGCTGTTCCGCCTGTTTGCCAATATCGTCGGCAATTTCATCGAGCGCGAAGTGCTGATGGAAAAACTGCAGGCTGCCAACGACCAGCTGGCTACCCATGCGCTGACCGATCTGCTGACCGGACTGCCCAACCGCCGCGCCATGGTGGCTGAGCTGGAACGCCTGCTGGCCCAGGCCGAGCGCAGTGGTGTGTCCACCCTGGTGGGGGTGATAGATCTGGATGGTTTCAAGCAGATCAACGACCGTTATGGTCATCAGGGCGGCGACGAATTCCTGCAGGCGATTGCCCGGCGCGTGCAGGGAGGTTTGCGTGGCAGCGACCTCATTGGCAGGCTGGGTGGCGACGAATTCCTGTTCATCGGCCCCGGCCCGCAGCAGGGCGACCCGCAACACGCGGCCCTGCGCACCCAGCAAAGGCTGGAGCAGCTGATTGCCGGGCACTACCAGCTGGGCGAGCATCAGCTGGATTACGCCGGTGCCAGCGTCGGTGTGGTGGCACTGCCGCCGCAACGCTGGACGGTGGAAACCGCCATCGAGCAGGCCGACACCCTGATGTACCGCCACAAGAATGCCAGACGGCAGGCGGCGGACTGAGCGGCACATTCAGCCTTGCTCCGCATCCTGCAGCGTCAATGACTGCTGCTGCCGTGCTCTGGCCTGGCTTTGCCGGCCACGCCGTTTCCTCCACCAGATAGCCACGCCAGTCACACTGAGCGAACCCACTACCAGGCCCAGCAGCATGATGAACAGCTTGTAAGGCAGGCCGCCGATTGCCGCCATGTGCAGGCTGGTGAGCCAGCTGCGGATGGTGTCGCCGCTGGCCTCTGTCGTCGGTAGCCATGCCCCGCGTTCGGCACCGCTGTTTCCGTCAAAGTAAACCAGCGTGCTGCCCCAGCGCCGACTCACATCCAGGCTGCTGCGCGTGCTGAAGCTGTAGAGTCCGCTGCGCGCGTCGTAGCTCAGGTCATCTTCTTCCAGAATGACAAAGCCCTTGCGTGCTGCCAGCGCCGTCATCAGCGCACGGCCCCGCGTGCGGGCAGCATCCCAGCCCAGTTTTGGCGCTTGCCCGCCCGGGCGCACCGCAGCTTGCAGGCCGGGTTCCGGCTGGCTGGCAAACAGCGCCTGCATCACCGGCTTGTACACGGCGGGCAGATTGAAGGACACACTGCTCCAGGCCAGCACCAGCAACATGGCCCACAGCCACAGCGAGGCGGCGCGGTGCCAGTCGAATATCAGCTTGTAACCGCCGCCACCACGGCGGATTTTCCAGGACACTGCCCAGCGTTGCCGCCAGCTTTTGCCTGCTTTTGTCGGCAGGGCGGCCACGTTTTTACGCTGGGGAGCCGGGAATGTCAGCCAGGCCCCGGCAAAGCAATCGACAGTCCACAACAGGGCGATGATGCCAAACACCGTGCCGGCCCAATCCCCCAGCGCCAGCGAGTAATGCAGGCGGTAAATGAAGGGAATCAGGTTTTGCTTGCCCTGGCTGATGTCGCCCCAGTGCCGCGCACCCTGAATCCGCCCGCTGTAAGGATCGACAAATATCTGGTCATTGGCAGGTTCGCTCAGCGTGCCATCGGCTTGCATCCGGCCGGACAGCCAGAAAATCACGCTTCTGCCTGCTTCCTGTGCCAGCGGCACCGTATTGGCCTGCGCGTCGGGAAATGCCTGCGCCACGTGTTGGCGTAGCAGCAAGGGGTCCAGCGGCCGGGCTGCTGCAGTGGGTGCCTTGCTGTAGAACAACTCCGGGTTCAGCCAGTGATCCAGTTCCTCGTTCCACGCCAGAACGGCACCGGTACAGCCTGCCAGTAGCAGGAAACCGGCCATGGTCAGGCCCAGCCAGCGGTGTATCAGGACCAAGTTCTGTCGGAAATGCGGTTTCATGTCTGTTGCCATCGGGGTGGGGGAGGATTGCTTGCCTGCCTGTGACGGGCGGTGATCACCGGCCTTGCCGTGGGTCATGGCCGGGTGATGGCTGCGCAGTGTATATGCAAATGCGAATCAATAGCAATAAATTCAGAAACATCCACTTGCAGCGCGGCAGAGGGTGTGAATTGCCGATGTAAAGATGATTGACAGCAGGTAAATGCCATGCAGAAAATAAAAACGAGAACCATTCGCATTTGATAATGTGTACTCATTTCCGTTTTTTAACATCCTGGATATTTACCCCATGCAAGTTCACCGGCCTGCTGCTGCCCGTCATTCCCGAATTCCCGGTTTTACCCTGCGTCCCTTGTGCCTGGCTGTGTGGCTGGCTGCTGCCGGTGTGGCCGGCCAGGCTCTGGCCGATGATGGAACAACAGCGGCCTCATCCAGCGACAAGGCGGGCGGGCTTGCCGTTCTGCCCGCGGTTTCGGTATCGGCCGAGGCGGTCAGCACCCAGCTACCAACCGATCAGCAGGAAACCTACACCATCAAGCACAGCACCTCTGCCACCCGGCTCAACATGAGTCCGCGGGAAACCCCGCAAGCGGGTTCGGTGGTGACGCATGCCCAGATGGAAGATTTCCGGCTGGCTACCATCAACGACGTACTGGCCAATACCACCGGGGTGACGGTGGAGAAGGTGGAAACCAACCGGACGTATTACACCGCCCGCGGTTTTGACATCACCAATTTCCAGATGGACGGCATTGGCGTGCCGATGACCTATGGCCTGCAATATGGCGACATCGACATGGCCATGTTCGACCGGGTGGAAATCGTGCGCGGTGCCAATGGTCTGTCCAGCTCCACCGGTAATCCGTCCGCCACAGTCAATTTCATCCGCAAGCGCCCGACTGACGACTTCCAGGCCTCGGCCGGCCTCACCATCGGTTCGTGGGATACCAAACGGCTGGACGTGGACGTGTCCGGCCCGCTGAATGAGGCAGGTACGCTCAGTGGCCGGGTGGTGGCGGCGCATGAGGATGGCCATTCCTATCTGGACCGCTACCAGCCATCCCGTGATGTGTTTTACGGTGTGCTGGCCAACAAGCTGAGCGACAAGACCACGCTGACCGTGGGCTACAGCTATCAGAAACAGGAAGGCAAGGGCGCCATATGGGGCGCGTTGCCCATGGCGTACAGCGACGGCAGTGCCACCAATTACCCGGTAGGCACCAGCACCTCGGCCAGCTGGTCCTACCTGAACACCACGGATCAACGCGTGTTTGCCGAGCTGGCGCATGCGCTGGACAACGGCTGGCAGTGGAACAGCACGCTGGGCTACAACCAGGCAGATACCGACAGCGCGCTGTTCTATGTGTACGGCACGCCCAACAAGAGCACTGGCGGCGGGCTGTATGCCTATCCCTCGCTGTATGACAGCAGTAACAAGCAGGTGTATTTCGACAGCAATCTGGGTGGCAAGTACGCACTGGCCGGACGTCAGCATGACTTCAATTTCGGGGTGAACCTGTCACGCTCGCGCATGACGGACGTCAGCCATTACGGCGAGGGCATCGGTACCGAACTGTTTGGCAACAGTGCATTCAATGGCAGCTATGCCACGCCCAGCTTTGACGCCAGCGTGGATGGCAGCAGCTATGTGGACACCCGCAAGACCGTTTATACGGCAACACGCCTGAACCTGGCCGACCCGGTCAAGCTGCTGCTGGGTGCCAATTACACCCAGGCCAGCTCCACCGGTGCCAGCTATGGCGTGGCCCATGCGCTGGAGCAGTCGGCCACCTCGCCCTATGTCGGCCTGGTGGTGGACCTGAGCAGCGAGATTTCCGCTTACGGTAGCCTGTCGAAGATTTTCAACCCGGAAACCAAGACCGATGCCAGCGGTGCCACACTGGCCGCCGCCCGTGGCACAGGCAAGGAAATCGGCCTCAAGGGTGAATTCCTGCAACGCCGACTGAACACTGCCTTGTCGCTGTTTGAAGTGGAGCAGGACAATATTGCCGAACAGGCCGGTTATGTTGGCAGCAAGGCTTACTACCGTGGCATCTCGGCCAAGTCGCGCGGGGTGGAGTTTGATTTGTCCGGCGAGCTGGCCCACAACTGGCAGGCCAGCCTGGGTGTGGTGGCACAGCAGATTACCGGCCAGAACGGCGAGGATGTGCGCCTGTATGTCCCGCGCCGTCAGCTACGGCTGTCCACCACCTGGCGCGTACCGCAGCTGGAGCAGCTGAAACTGGGTGCCAGCCTGAATTACCAGAGCGAAACGCGTTACAGCAGCACGTCTGCCGCTTACCAGGGCGGGTATTCGGTATGGAACCTGATGGCCAGCTACGACGTGGACAAGCACCTGACCGTGGCGGCAAACCTGTACAACGTGCTGAACCGCAAATACCTGACCAGCGTGTACTGGGACCAGTCCTACTATGCCGCACCGGTCAATGCCAGTGTCACAGTAAAGTGGAAATACTGAAATGCAAATACTGAGTTAACGCTGTAACGGAGCCTGCAGCCCCTGGCTGCCTGCCGGTCGGTCTGGTGCCGACCGGCTTTTTTTATGGCTGTCCGGTTTGGGCTAATTGTTAAGCAGTATTGCAGCGCGGGATGACGACAAGAATTGGCGTTGACAGTTCAATTGATAATGATCATGATTCGCATTTACATGAATCAGCAAAGACATCATCATGCTTATCCCGTTTCTCATCATGCTGCGCGAAGGCATGGAAGCCGCACTGATTGTCGGCATCATCGCTAGCTATCTGCGTCAGTCCGGTCAGCAGCGCTTCATGCCTGCGGTATGGCTGGGGGTGGTGCTGGCCTGCCTGCTCAGCCTGGGCGTGGGCGTGGTGCTGGAATTGACCGAGCAGGAATTCCCGCAAAAGCAGCAGGAGCTGTTTGAAGCTGTCGTCGCGTTGATTGCGGTAGGCATTCTCACTTCCATGGTGTTCTGGATGAAGCAGGCCGCCCGCTCCATCAAGGGCCAGCTGCAGGACTCCATTGATGCGGCACTCAGCCGTGGCCACGGCCAGGCTTATGCGCTGGTCGGCATGGCCTTTTTTGCCGTGGCGCGGGAAGGGCTGGAGTCGGTGTTCTTCCTGCTGGCCACCGTGCAGCAGCAAAGCAGCAATCCGCTGGCCTGGCTGGCCGCCTTGCTGGGCTTGCTGGTGGCCACGGCCATGGGCTGGGGTATTTACCAGGGCGGGGTGCGCATCAATCTGCGCCGTTTTTTCCGCCTGACCGGCATGTTCATCATCCTGGTGGCCGCCGGGCTGCTGGCCGGTGCCGTCAAGGCCTTGCACGAAGCCGGGCTGTGGAACCAGCTGCAAACAGTGGTGATCGACCTGAGCCGTGTGCTGCCGGTGGATACACCGCTGGGCGTCATCCTCTCCGGCATGTTCGGCTATGACGACACCCCCACGGTCAGCGAGCTGCTGGCCTGGTTGCTCTACCTGCTGCCGGCACTGTTTCTGTTCCTGCGTGATGGCAAGCCGCTGGCCGGCGTGTCGTCCGCCTCGCTGTCCTCTCGTTGAAATCCCCGTTTATCCATCCTGAAGAAAGTTGACTGATGAAAAAGACTTCCCTGTGCAAGCTGTCCGTTCTGGCCTTGCTGCTGTCCACGCTGGCGGCATGCGGTAAAACCGGGGATGCGCCGGCGGCTGATGCTGCAGGCAGCGCCCCTGTGGCCGAGGCCGCGGCTTCGGCGGCAGCGGCATCCGCTCCTGCCGTGGACTACAGTGCACAACTGGCAGCCCCCATTGCTGAATACAAGAAATATGTCAGCAGCGAGCTGGAAGGCCTGTTGACCCAGTCCAAGGCCTTTGCTGCCGCCATCAAGGCCGGTGACCTTAAAAAGGCGCAAGGCCTGTACGCCATCACCCGTCAGCATTACGAACGCATCGAGCCGATTGCCGAGCTGTTCTCCGACATGGACTCTGCCATCGACGCCCGTGAAGACGACTTCAAGCAAAAAGCGGCCGACCCCAAGTTCACCGGCTTCCATCGTCTGGAAAAAGCACTGTTTGGTGACCACACCACCAAGGGCCAGGCCGAGTTCGCTGACAAGCTGGTGGCTGACATCACCGAGCTGAACAAGCGCGTGGCCACACTGGACATTCCGCCGGCCAAGATGGTGGGTGGCGCAGCAGGCCTGATCGAAGAAGTCGCGGCCACCAAGGTAAGCGGAGAAGAAGACCGCTACAGCCATACCGACCTGTGGGACTTCCAGGCCAATGTGGACGGTGCGCAGAAAATTGTCGAACTGCTGCGCCCGCTGCTGCAACAAGCCAGCCCGGACCTGCTGGCCAAGGTGGATGAAAACTTCAAGACAGTGGACGGCCTGCTGGACAAATACCGTAGCGAGGACAAAAAAGGCTTTGTCAGCTACGACAAGGTGACCGACGCCGACCGCACCGCGATGAAGGGCCCGATCACGGCACTGGCCGAAGACCTGTCCAAGCTGCGTGGCGTGCTGGGTCTGGATTGATTCAACTGCCGCCGCCGTGAACTGACCCACGGCGGCAATCAGCCATGCCGGGCAGCCAGCAGTAAGCCGGCGGCCCCGAGCAAGCATTCAGGAAATACTCATGTTCAAAACCCTGGCACCGTGTGTGCTGCTGGTATTGCTGGCGGCCTGCGGCAAGCAAGGCGCAGCCCCTGCTACTGTGGCCACTGCTCCGGCCATTCCCGTGGTGAATGTCGGCGTTAACGACGAAGCCTGCGAACCCATGCAACTGACCGTCAAGCGCGGCAAAACCCAGTTCCTGATCAAGAACAACAGCGCGCGCGCTGTGGAGTGGGAAATCCTCAAAGGCGTGTATGTGGTAGAGGAGCGGGAAAACATCGCGCCCGGCTTCAGCCAGAAGCTGACGGCAAAACTGGAACCCGGCAAATACGAAATGACCTGCGGCCTGCTGAGCAATCCGCATGGTGTGCTGATCGTCGAGTAAGCATCGAACAAGCATCATCGGGACTGATTTCACTCATGACAGAACAAGACAATAACCATACCCTGTCCGCATCCGGCAGCCAGCCAGACAGGCAGCGGCGCAATCTGCTGCGTGGTGCCGGCCTGTTTGGCGGCGGTGTGCTGGCGGGGGCCGTGGGGGCGGGCGGCTGGTTGAAGCTGCAGGCATCACCGGACCCTGCAGCGCAGCGCGTGCCGTTTGCCGGTGTGCATCAGGCCGGGGTGACAACCCCGACACCGCAAGAAGCCATTTTCATCGCCTTTGACGTACTGGCCCGCGACCGCAAGGGCCTGCAGGAAACCCTGCAATTGCTGACACGGCGCATTGCCTTCCTGACCCAGGGTGGCCCGGCCCCGGTGGATGCACCCAAACTGCCGCCGCCGGACTCCGGCCTGCTGGGCGATACCGTGTCGCCGGACGCGCTTACCATCACTGTGGCGCTGGGCGCTTCATTGTTTGACGGGCGCTTCGGACTGCAGGCACTGCGTCCCAGACACCTGACGGCCATGCCTGCCTTCCCCAACGACGCGCTGGATGCCGCCTGGTGCGACGGCGACCTGCTGCTGCAATGCTGTGCCAATTCCCGCGAGACCGTGATTCACGCGGTGCGTGACATCATCAAGCATTGCCCGGACAAACTGGCCGCGCGCTGGAAAATGGATGGCTTCCAGCCTGCCGCAGCGGTACGGCATGCCAGCACGCCGATCAATCTGTTCGGCTTCAAGGATGGTACGGGGAATCCCGCGACGTCGGACAAGCAACAGATGGATGCGCTGGTGTGGGTGGGCGACAAGGACCAGGAACCCTCCTGGGCCAGAGGCGGCAGTTATGCCGTGGTACGGCTGATTCGCTTCACCATGGAGCAGTGGGACCGCACGCCCTTGGGCGAGCAGCAGGGCATCTTTGGCCGCGACAAGCACAGCGGTGCGCCGCTGGGTAAAAAACAGGAGTTTGACGACCCGCAGTTTGCCGCCGATCCGCATGGCCAGCAGGTGCCGCTGGATTCCCACATGCGCCGCGCCGAACCGCGCCTGCATGGCCGCCACGATGCCAGGTTGCTGCGCCGCAGCTACAGCTATTCGCTGGGGCTGACCAGGTCCGGCCAGCTGGACATGGGGCTGGTGTTTGTTTCCTTCCAGGCCAATTTGCAGACCGGTTTCATCGCCACCCAGCAGCGCCTGAATGGCGAGCCGCTGGAGGAATACATCAAGCCCTTTGGCGGTGGCTACTTCTTTGCCTTGCCCGGTGTGGAGGCCGGAGGGTATCTCGGTCAGTCCCTGCTGGCTGCTGCGGGTTAGTGCGCTTTTCCTGCCAAACTGAAAGCCGGTGCGTGCGCCGGCTTTTTTGCGTCTTTTCACCTCGCTGCCGCAGCGGGCTGCTATGCCTGCAATGACATATTCCCCGGTCGAACAACTGATTTTGCTATATCAGTTAGAGCGATTTTGCTGTTGGATGCCCCGGCCAAACAGCCCATGATGCAGCCATGTCACGGGACGGTTTGATCCCGCCGGATGCACGCGCATCTCGATAGCAAAACGATTGGAGACATGTGTGATTAGTAGCAAGACAACGCTGATTGCCCATCTGGGTTATCCCACCGAGAGCTTCAAGGCTCCGATGATTTACAACCCCTGGTTTGACAGCAAGGGTATTGATGCCGTGGTGATGCCCATCGGCGTCAGGCCGGAAGACTATGTGGCGGCGATCGCCAGCATCCGCAAGTTCACCAATCTGCGCGGCGCACTGGTCACCATGCCGCACAAGGTCACCACCCTGGGCCTGATGGACGAAATCACCCCCACCGCCGCCATTGCCGGTGCGTGCAATGCCATCCTGGTACGTCCGGACGGCACGCTGCTGGGCGACCAGTTTGACGGTGCCGGCTTTGTGCGTGGCGTGGAGCGCAAGGGCTTTGCGCTCAAGGGCCGCAAGGTGCTGGTATCCGGCAATGGTGGCGTAGGCTGTGCCATTGCCGCTTCGCTGGCGGCTGCCGGTGTGGCCGAAATGGCCTTGTTCGACAGCAATACCGCTTCGTCTGAAGCACTGGCCGGACGCTTGCGTCAGCATTATCCGCAGCTGATTGTTACCGTCGGCAGCAACGACCCGGCCGGGTTCGAGCTGATTGTCAACGCCACCCCGCTGGGCATGAAGGACGACGACCCGCTGCCCTTTGACATGGACCGCGTCAGCCCGGACACCTTTGTTGGCGAAGTGGTGATGAAAAAGGAAATCACCCCGCTGCTGGCGGCGGCTCGGGCCAAGGGCTGTCAGATCCAGCTGGGTACCGACATGCTGTTTGAAATGATTCCGGCTTACCTGGAATTCTTTGGCTTTGGCAGCGCCACGCCGGAAGAACTGCGTGCAGTGGCCACGCTGAACTACTGAGGGTTGGCATCATGAAGAAAATGCTGATGCTGCACGGCATCAACCACAATATGTTCGGCAAGCGCGACCCGAAGCAGTACGGCACGGTGACACTGGCCGAAATTGACGCGCGCCTGCAGGCGCTGGGCCGTGAGCTGGGTGTGGAAGTGGAAAGCTTCCAGACCAATCACGAAGGGGAAATGTGCGAGCGCATCCATCAGGCCTATGCTGACGGGGTGGACGCGGTACTGATCAACGCCGGAGCCTGGACCCACTACAGCTATGGCATTCGCGATGCGCTGGCCATTCTCACCGTGCCCATCGTGGAAATCCATATGTCCAACATCCACGCCCGCGAGCCATTCCGCCACCAGTCGGTGTTTGCCGACATTGCCAAGGGGCAGATCTGCGGCTTTGGCACCGAAAGCTATCTGTTGGGACTGCGCGCGGCTATCGCGGCTACCGCGGCGCAGTAGGTTTTTCTCTGTAGCAATCCGAAACTGACTCAGTCAGTGTTTGACGGAGGAGCCTGGCTTCTCCGTATTTTTTTTGCGCCTTGCTCATGCCTTGGTATCCACCGTATTACCCAGATGGCCGGGATTGCTGGTGGCGTATTCGTAAATGCCCACCCCCAGCGCCACGCCCGCCAGCAGCGGGTGCGCTTCGACAATGGAGGCCGCTTCGGTCACCACGGAGGAGCCTGCCTTGAGCAGGGCCCCGCCCGAAGTGCTGATGAATGAACCGACTGCGCCCAGAAACATGGTTGGATTCCTTATTGCATTTATAAGAACTATCGGTGAAATCACGATCTGCTTGAGGTTCTTTACCTGCATTTACATCAATTGACATCGCCATGAAAAACGGCTGGCAAGCGCCAGCCCTCATTTTTGACAAACCCTTCTCGCTTGCTGAAATGAAAGCGAAGCTGCCTTATTCAAATGGCAGTGCAAAGGCAGGGAGATCGGGATTGAATGGAATGGCTGCCGAGTAAACTGCCTGGGAGGTGTCAGCTGTCGGGCTTGGTCGTGCTGGCCTGCCCGGCGCTGAAAGCCTGTTGCAGGTAGCGTTCCAGCGCTGCGGCATCCAGTGGCTTGGAGTAGTAATAGCCCTGAATGGTGTCGCAGCCGTTTTCGCGCAGAAACTCCACCTGCGCGCTTTCCTCCACCCCTTCGGCGGTGATGCCCAGCATCAGGCTACGTGCCAGCATGATGATGGCCTTGCATACGGCGGCATCCTGCGTCTGTGCCGGGGTATTGCAAATGAAGGAGCGGTCGATTTTCAGCCGGTCCACCGCCAAGTCTTTCAGTACTGCCATGGACGAGTAGCCGGTGCCAAAGTCGTCAATCGCCACCGATACACCAATGCGCTTGAGGTCTTTCAGGATGCGCTTGCTGTTTTCCAGCGACTGCAACACGCTCTCGGTGATTTCCAGTTCCAGCAAGTGCGGCTGCAGGCCGCTGTGTTGCAGCTCGCGGGCCACGCCCTCCAGGAAGTCTGATTCGACAAACTGCATCACCGATACATTCACCGCCACTTTCAGCGGGTAGTGAAAGCGCTCATTCCAGTGCTGCGCTTCGATGCAGGCCTGTTGCAGCACCCAGCTGCCCAGCTCCTGGATCAGCCCGCATTCTTCCGCCACCGGAATGAACAGGTCGGGCGGAATGTTCACCCCTTCGTCCTGCCAGCGTAGCAGGGCTTCAAAGCCGATCAGGCTGGCATCATCCACCCGAATCAAGGGCTGGTAGTGCAGGGTGAAGCTGTGCTGTTTCACTGCCTGGCGCAGGCGCTGTTCCAGCCGCAGTCGTTCGTGCACTTTTTCTGCCATGGACTCATTAAAAGTGCAGTAGCGGCGCTTGCCGGCCAGCTTGGCCTGATACATGGCGCTGTCGGCGGCACTGAGCAGTTTTTCGGCACTGCTGCCATGTTGCGGATACAGGGCAATGCCGATGCTGGCGGTAACCACGATATTGTCCTTGCCCGCCGGCATGGGTTGTTCCAGTTTTTCCAGCAGGCGGCTGGCCATGCTGGTGCAGTCCTGCTCGCTGCTGTGCGGGCAGATGATGAAGAACTCATCGCCGCCAAAACGCACCGGTATGTCCGCCCGGCGGATGGTCTCGCGGATGCGCTGTGCAACCACCTTCAGCAGCTGGTCGCCGGTGGCATGACCCAGGCCGTCGTTGATCAGCTTGAAGCCATCCAGGTCGATGAACACCAGGCCCATCTGGCTGCCATCCCCGGCTGCCCGTGTCAGTTCGATGGCCAGCTGTTCGTTAAGCAAGTGACGATTGCCAAGGTCGGTGAGGGCGTCATGAAACGCCATGCGGTTCAGTTCGATCTCGGCCTTCTTGATGGAGCTGACATCGGTACAGCCGATGATGTAATGGGCGGGCAGCTCCAGGTCGTAGGACACCAGGCAGATATGCTCCCAGGCGGGAAAGGTTTCGCCATTCTTGCGGCGGCACATCACCTCGCCATGCCAGCCTGCGTCGCCCAGCTGGCTCAGCCCCTGGTAGAAGTCCGGTGTGTGCTTTTTGACATGCAATACCTCGTCGATGTCCTGCCCCAGGATTTCCATCAGGCTGAAGCCGGTCAGGCGCAGAAAAGCCGGGTTGGCCGACTTCACCAGCCGGTCGCTGTCCACCACCACAATGCCTTCGGCGGTGGACTGGAATACCGCACCGGCCTGTTGCAACAGCTGTTCGGACTTGATGCGTTCGGTAATGTCACGCAGCACGCCAATCTGCTTGGCGCTTTCCTGCCATTGCGGCTCGTATTCCTGCACCGACATTTCCACCCATACCGAATCGCCATCGTCCGGGGTGATGGTGGTGATCATGTCCACCCGGCCACGGTCTTTCAGCAGCTGGTTCAGCCGGCTTTGGTCGGCATGTTCCAGCAGGCGCAGGAAGGGCGGCACTTTTTCCTGGCGCGGTGCCATGTCCAGGCCGGTAATCTTGCCGAAGTAGCCCTGGCCGGTGAACAGCGATTGTTGCTGGTCCCATTCCCAGATGCCCAGCTGGGCGGTTTCCACCGCCAGCATCAACAGCTTTTGCTGTTTGTGGACTTCTATCTCGGCCTTGCGACAAGACAGTGCCATGCGGATGGTGGCATTGAGCTCGCGCAGCTCGAAGGGCTTGAGCAGATAGCCATAGGGCGCACTTTTTTCTGCCTGCTGCAGGATGTTTTCCTCGGCAAAGGCAGTCAGGTAAATCACCGGGATGTCCAGCGTCTGGCGGATGATGAGCGCGGCTTCGGTACCCGGCATGCTTCCTTCCAGATGAATGTCCATCAGGATGAGGTCAGGCTTGAGTTCTTTGGCGCGTGCGATGGCTTCCTCACCGGACGCGCAACTGGCGACCACATCAAAGCCCAGGCTTTGCAGCGCCATTTTCAGGTCCAGCGCGACAATGCGTTCGTCTTCGACAATCTGGATGCGGTAAGCCATGCCTTTACTCCCGGATAAGGTCTGGAATGGTCAAGGTGAAACAGCAGCCTTGATCCGGTGCGGTTTCCAGTGCCAATGTGGCTTTCAGCTGTTCGGTCAGCATGGGCAATAACTGAAAGCCAAGCGTGTTGGCATGCCCCAGTGACACGCCGGGTGGGCAGCCGCGCCCGTTGTCACGAATCTGCAGCTGTACCTGCTGTTCGGTATTCATGTGGATTTTCACCTGACCGGGCTGGCCGGGCATGAAGGCGTGCTTGCAGGCATTCACCACGATTTCATTGAGGATCAGGCCAAAGGGAATGCTGTTTTGCAGTTCCAGAAAGGCCTCGGGACCGGTGCGCTCGAACACGAAGGCAATATGGTTGCCATAGCCGGTGCTGACGTCGCGCAGCAGATGGGTGAGCCTTTCTATGTAGACCGACATCGGAATCCGGGAAAAATCATTGCGCTCGTACAGCAGCTGGTGAATCAGCGCCATCGATCGCACATGGTTCTGGCTGTCCAGCAAGGCCTTGTTGGCATCCGGGGTGGCGGTGCGTGCTTGCAGGTTCAGCAGGCTGGAAATCACCTGAAGATTATTCTTCACCCGGTGATGCACTTCGCCCAGCAGCACGGTTTTTTCCTGCAGGGCCTTTTCCAGTTCCAGCTTGGCATAGTAGCGCTCGGAAACGTCGGAAATGCAGGCCAGCGTCAGTACTTCATCGCCCACCCGCATCGGGTTGAGGCCGATTTCACAGGGAAACTGCGAACCGTCACGCCGCTGGGCAAGCAAGGGTTTGCGATTGGCCATGCCGCGCGCCATTGGTGCGGTAAAGAACTGCGTGACATAGCTGTCATGGGTGGCGCGAAAATCTGCCGGCAGCAGGCTGGACAGTTGTTCGCCCACCAGCTCGTGCCGGCTGTAACCGAACAGCTGCTCCATGCGGGTGTTGATCAGGCGGATGACGCCGTGCTGGTCCACCATCATCAGTCCGTCCGGTGTGGATTCCACCACTTCACGGAAATAGGTTTCACTGATTTGCAGTGCCAGTTCATTTTGCTTGCGCGCGGTAATGTCGATGCCGGAGGCAATCAGGTTGTTGATGACGCCGTTTTCATCGCGCAAGGGGCGCAGCATGAAGTCGATGATCAGGCGGCTGTCGTTCTTCATGCGCACGACCACGTCGTAGCGCACGGTTTCGCCTTCCGCTGCACGGGCAATGGCCTGTTGCAGCTCGCTTTGCACCAGCGGGTCGTGGCTCCACCAGTAACACTCCCAGAACAGTTTGCCCTGTACGTCGGCCAGCTCCAGCCCCGCCTGTTCCAGCGGCGCACGGTTCGCCTCCTGCAGGATGCCGTCGGTACTGAGTACGCCGACAAAGCTTAGCAAGGCATCCAGCACCTTGCGGATGCGTTCGCTGCTGGCACGGATGGCCAGTTCGGCCCGCTTTTTCAGCGAGACATCCTCCACCATGGCGATGATGCCGCAAGGCTCGCCCTGCTTGTCAAAGCGCGGGTGGTAGCTGGCATTCCAGTAGGTGATGCAGCCCGAACCGGGGGGGATTTCGGCGCTGGCTTCGAAATTGCACTCGGCAAGGCCGCTGGCCATTACCGTGCGCATGATGTCTTCCAGCCCGGGGCCGACATCGGGCAGCACATCACGCGGGGTGCGGCCGATATGCTCTTCCGGGCTCAGGCCATTGGAGTCGGCCAGCTGGCGGTTGATGTGGACATAGCGCAGCTGGCTGTCCAGCACCGCAATGCCGATGGGGGAGGTTTGCAGTAAATCCGCGAGCAGTTTTTCCATACGTCGGGTCCGCCCTGCCTGGGGTTGCGAGCAATTATCCATTATGGGTAACGAAAATGCGTATTGAAAGTAATAACTCGCAAAGCCAGACCACCTTGCTGTGGCGCAGCATCGCAAAGGCCGCTGCGGAAGCTGTCATGGCAAGCAGGGCGTGGGGTGGAGCAGGGCAGGAATGCCACTGTGCAAGCGGCCAGTTTGTCTGGTGACAAGTAAATTTTTTTGGTGAGCTTATTTATGCATTTGCGACATGATTAATCATTTGGCTGATATTAATTGTTTGTTTGTTGCGAATTGGTATTCGAATAACCGAATAAATACCGTTTTTGTTGTTCGGGTTTCCGAATTGCAAATTTTCCCTTGTTTTAAAGGGGATTCCCTTTATTGCGACAGAGAAATGAAGGGTTTAGCATTGTCCCGTAGTCAGATCAAAGAATAAGCAATCCGCGTTTGTCAGAATAAGCGTCAGGATTGGATATTCGATAAATATGTGAAACCAACGGGAATAAAAATCGTGTCAGAAAATCAGAGTGACAAAAAGCTGCAGCGCGGGCTTGAGGCACGACATATCGAACTGATTGCCCTTGGCGGGACAATCGGTGTCGGTCTGTTCATGGGCTCGGCCAGCACGCTGAAATGGACGGGGCCTTCGGTCTTGCTGGCGTATGCCATTGCCGGGGTCTTCATTTTCTTCATCATGCGCACCATGGGCGAGATGCTGCACACCGAGCCGGTGGCAGGCTCCTTTGCCCATTACGCTTACAAATACCTCAGCCCCTACTGGGGCTACCTCACCGCCTGGGCTTACTGGCTGATGTGGATTGCCGTGGGCATTTCGGAAATCACCGCGGCCGGGGTGTATGTGCAGTACTGGTTCCCCACCGTGCCGCAGTGGGTTCCGGCCATTGCCTTTGTCGCCATCCTGGCGGCCTCCAACCTGCTGGCGGTACGTCTGTACGGCGAGTTCGAGTTCTGGTTCGGCCTGATCAAGATCTCCACCATCGTGGTGATGATTCTGGTGGGCCTGAAGCTGATCCTGGTGGGTGGTGGTGACATGCCGGCAGTCGGCTTTGGCAACCTCACCGCGCATGACGGCTTCTTTGCCGGTGGCGCCAAGGGCTTTTTGTTTGCGCTCTGTCTGGTGGTGGCTGCTTATCAGGGGGTGGAACTGGTCGGCATTACCGCTGGTGAAGCCAAGGACCCGCAAGTCACCCTCAAGCGTGCCATCAACAACATCATCTGGCGCATCCTGATTTTCTATGTCGGTGCCATCTTCGTCATCGTTGCCATTTACCCGTGGAACCAGATCGGCACCAGCGGCAGCCCCTTCGTGCTGACTTTTGCCAAGGTGGGTATTGCTGCAGCGGCAGGTGTCATCAACTTCGTGGTGCTTACCGCCGCGCTGTCCGGCTGCAATAGCGGCATCTACAGCTGTGGCCGCATGCTGTATACCCTGGCGCAGAACAAGCAGCTGCCGTCTTTCCTGGGCAAGGTGTCCAAGGGCGGGGTGCCGGTCAACGCCATCTGGGTGACCATTGCCTGCATTGGGCTGGGTTCCGCACTCAACTACATCATTCCGAATCCGGAACGTGTATTCGTGTACGTGTACAGCGCCAGTGTATTGCCGGGCATGGTGCCCTGGTTTGTGGTGTTGGTATGTCAGGCCCGTTTCCGCCTGGCGCACAGCGAAAAAATGCACAGCCACCCGTTCAAGTCCATCCTGTTCCCCTTCACCAACTGGCTGACCATTGCCTTCCTGGTGTGCGTGCTGTTCGGCATGCTGGTGAACCCGGATACCCGCGTATCGCTGTTTGTCGGTACCGGCCTGCTGTTGGCGGTGTCGGTGGTGTACAAGATGTTCAATCTCGGCCGTCATCATCAGCCTGCATTGGCGACGGTGAAGCGTGACTGATTGAGAATATTGCAGTTCCAGCAAAAAGGCGTGCGCAAGCACGCCTTTTTTAATGCGCAAGAAAATTGCGCATTTCGGCAAAAAACATGCCATTCAGCCGAGACATGCTGCCATGCCGGATGATGCACGCTTGATCCTGATCAGTCGGCTGTCTGCGGCCTGCTTGGAAAATGCACTGGTCAGTATCGATGACATGCGGAATACTGTGCGCAAATTCGTGCGGTGACACGAATGCAAACATAATAAATGGAGGTGGTATGGCAGTGTCAGCATTGTTTGGCGGAGGAATCAGGAAAAAACTGTTCCTGACCTCGGCAGCCTTGGTTATTGTTCCCATTATCAGCATTATCATGCTGATCAATTATTCGGTTACCCAGAAGTCGGAGCAGGACTTCCTGGCCCGTGCCGACGGTGAGTTGCATCAGGTGGATAACGTCATTTCCATCCTGCTGGACAATGCCACGCTCAACCTGGAAATGATGAGCCAGCCGGCAGTACACAAGGTGGATGCCAGCATCACGTCCTATGCCGACAAAAGCGCGGTCACCGAACTGAAAACCCTGAGCCGTGCGCCGCTGGAGCAGGGCCTGTTCAACCACTTCAGCCTGATCAGCGCCACCCACCCGGACTATGTCGAGCTATACATGGGCACCAGGTTTGGCGGCTTCATCACCAGCGACACCGGCACGGTGAAGGCCGGTTACGACCCGCGCAAGCGCCCCTGGTACGCCGATGCCGTGTACAACAAGGGCAAGGCCACCATCGCCAAGGCCTATCGCTCCACCAGTGGTGAGAATGTCACTGCCGTGGTGAAGGCCTATACCGATACCGCCGGTAATGTGGAGTTTGCCAGCGGCATCGACATTTCCCTCAAGCATCTGTCGGAAATCATGGATGCCATCAGGATTGGCGACACCGGTTATATCTTTCTGGTGGAACGCGATGGCACGGTGCTGACCCATCCCAAGCTGAAAGACCTGATTGCCAAGAATGTCGACAGCCTGAACATTCCGGAGTTGACCGAGGCGGTCAAGAACAACAAGGAAACCTTCCGCTACACCCTGAACGGGGTGGAAAAAGAGGGCAAGGTACTGGCCGCTTCGCGTGGCGGCTGGAAGATCGTGGCAGTGATCGAGCGCAGCGAAATCCTGTCCAGTGCCCATCAGCTGATGCTGCAAGTGGGCCTGGTTGGCCTGGCCTTTACCGTGCTGGCCATTATCCTGGCCTATGCCATGTCCAATGGCATTACCTCGGGTATTCGCCGCATCAATGTGCTGATGCAGGAAATTGCCCAGGGTGGTGGTGACCTGACCCGTCGCATCCAGCTGGACGGCAATGACGAAATCAGCAAAACCGCAGCGCATTTCAATACTTTCCTGGAAAACCTGCGCCGCCTGTTCCTTGATATCCGTACCGAAGCGGCCCGGCTGACGGACGGCGTGCACAGCGTCAACCAGGTGCTGGCCACCATGTCCGATGATTTCCGTGCGCTGGCCGACCAAAGCTCCAGCAATGCCGCCACCATCGAACAGATCACCGTCAGCATTTCGCACATTGCCGACAACGCCAACGAAGCGGACAACCTGGTGAAGGATACCAACCAGTTGTCCGGTGAATCTGCCGAGACCGTAGCCGAAGTGGCACAGAAGGCCGGCCAGTCCGCGCGCGATGTGGAAAGCCTGTCCACCCTGCTGGAAGAACTCAGCAAGAGCTCGCAGCAGATCAGCGGCATCACCGGTGTGATCAAGGATATTTCCGACCAGACCAATCTGCTGGCCTTGAATGCGGCTATCGAGGCAGCACGTGCCGGCGAACAGGGCCGCGGCTTTGCCGTGGTGGCCGACGAGGTGCGCAAGCTGGCCGAGCGCACTGGCAGCGCCACCCAGCAGATTGCCCGGATGACCGAAAGCATGCAGGCGCAAACCAATGCCGCGGTCAGCGACATGAAGCAGACGCTGGAATCCACCCACGCCGGTTCGACTTGCTCCGAGCAGGCAGCGCTGAAGATTGCCTCCATCCAGCAGAACATGGAAACGGTAAGGCGCAAGATGGAAGAAATTGCCCTGTCCACCAGCGAAGAGCAATCGGCCACCACGTCCATGGCACAAAGTGCCGAGCAAATGACCGGCCGCATGCAAAAGTCCGAGGCCGACCTGCAGAATGCTACCGATACGCTGGCCGAGCTGGACCGGCTGGCCGCCGGTTTGCAGGACAAGTTCCGCTCCTTCCAGATGTAAGCCTGCACGGCCCCATGTGCTGCAAGGGGCTGCGTATTCAGCACTGAAGACGCGTCAAGCAGTCCTGTCTGGCAAAGCCAGCCCTTTGCGGGCTGGCTTTTTTCATCTCTTGCTCCCTCTTGGCCCCGCTGACCATGCGCGGTTTTCCGGCAAAGCATATCTGCATTTTCCATAAGCATTTTTGCTGATAACAAGTTCGTTTTTTCTTGCTTATGGATATAAAACAGCTCTGCTAAGGTGCAGTCCATTGCCATGACGCACTGCGGAAAACCCACCCATGACCGTTCTCGCCATTCTCGGCAGCCCCAGTAAAACCTCGCGCACTGCGCGCCTGATCGAGCGCAGCCGCGTTGCGCTGACTGCACTGGATATCGAGCTGCAAACCATCAGCATTCACGACTTTCCGGCCGATGCACTATTGCATGGCCAGTTTTCCCATCCGCAAATCCAGGAATTCCAGCAGCGGGTCGGTGCGGCCAGCGGGCTGATCATCGCCACCCCGGTGTACAAGGCGGCTTATGCCGGTGCGCTCAAGGTGCTGCTGGACCTGATTCCGGAAGGCGGACTCGCTGGGAAGCCGGTGTTGCCGCTGGTAAGCGGCGGCAGCCCCGGCCATTTGCTGGCGGTGGATTACTCCATCAAGCCGGTACTGGCGGCGCTCAAGGCCAGCGCCATCCATCAGGGCGTGTATGCGGTGGAGTCGCAGATTGGTGCCAATGCCAATGGCGAGGCTGAACTGGCCGAGGAGCTGGAACAGCGCCTGCAAACCGCCGTGCATGAGTTTGCCGCCCTGCTGGGGGTGAATGCCCCGGCCCCGCATGCCCCGCGCTATGCCAACGATTTCATTTCCCGGCTGATCAGCCTGTAATTCCGGACTTCATCATGACTCTATCTCTCCTGAAAAAAACACTGGGTCTTGCCGTGCTGGCGGGCTGGTCGCTGGCAGCCCACGCGCTGGACCTGAACGTGGGCTATCAGAAAAGTGCCATCAATCTGGTGTCACTCAAGGCGCAAGGCACGCTGGAAAAGCAGCTGGCACCGCTGGGTGTGACAGTGAAATGGTATGAATTCCAGGCCGGCCCGCCGATTCTGGAAGCCATGAATGCCGGCAGTGTCAGCATCGGCATGACCGGCGATTCGCCGCCGGTATTCGCCCAGGCTGCCGGGGCCAATATCGTGTACATCGGCCAGGAGCCTTCCAAGCCGGAATCCTCCGCCATCCTGCTGCCTGCCGGTTCGCCCATCAAGAAGCTGGCCGATCTCAAGGGCAAGCGCGTGGCTTTTACTAAGGGCTCCAGTGCGCACTACCTGACGGTGGCTGCACTGAAAAAGGCCGGCTTGCAGTACAGCGACATCACCCCGGTTTATCTGACGCCGTCCGAGGCACGTGCCGCCTTCGAGCGTGGCAGCGTGGATGCCTGGAGCATCTGGGACCCGTACTACGCCGCGGCAACCCGCGCCGGTGGTGTGCGGGTGCTGTCCACCGGCAAGGGCCTGAGCGCCAACAACACCTTCTATCTGGCGGCACGTGACTTTGCCCAGGCCAACCCCAAGGTGATTGCCATCGTGTTCAAGGCGCTGACCGACAACAACAAACAGCTGCGTGGCGATGTGCAGCAAGTAGCCAAAACCCTGTCCGGCTACACCGGGCTGGAAGCGGAAACCTATGCCGCCATGCTCAGCCGTCATCCGGACTACAGCGTCAGCTATGTCAACGCCAAAACCATCCAGCAGCAACAGGAAGTGGCCGATACCTTCCATGCACTGGGCCTGATTCCCAAGGCCATCAAGGTGCAGGACGCGGTGTGGAAGCCCTGAGCGCAATTCAAGAACAAGCAAAGAACAAGACAGGAATAATGGACATGCAGATTTTCTGGTTTTTCCCCACCCATGGTGACGGACGTTATCTGGGTAGCCCGGAAGGGGCACGCACCGTGGACCTGGACTACCTCACCCAGATTGCCCGCGCGGCAGACAGCCTGGGTTTTGATGGCGCGCTGATTCCCACCGGCCGTTCTTGCGAAGACCCGTGGGTGACCGCCGCCACGCTGATTCCGGCGACCCGCAAGCTGAAATTCCTGGTGGCAGTGCGCCCCGGCATCATGTCGCCCACGGTGGCGGCGCGCATGGCCTCCAGCTTTGACCGCCTGTCGCAAGGCCGCCTGCTGGTGAATGTGGTGGCCGGGGGCGACCCGGTGGAACTGGCCGGTGATGGCAGTTGGCTCAGCCACGACGAGCGCTACGAAGCCGCCAGCGAATTCCTGCATATCTGGAAGGGTGTGCTGGCCGGTGACAAGGTGAATCTGGACGGCAAGCACATCAAGGTGAGCGATGCCCAGTTGCTGTATCCGCCGGTGAGCAAACCTTATCCGCCACTGTACTTTGGCGGTTCGTCCGATGCCGCGCATGATCTGGCGGCCGAGCATGTGGATGTCTACCTCAGCTGGGGCGAGCCGCCAGCGGAAGTGGCCAAGAAGATTGCCGATGTGCGGGCGCGGGCCGCAAAACTGGGCCGCACGGTGCGCTTTGGCATCCGCCTGCACATCATCGTGCGCGAAACCAATGAGGAAGCCTGGGCCGCGGCCGACCGGCTGATCAGCCGTCTGGATGACGCCACCATTGCCAATGCGCAGAAAACCCTGGCGCGGGCCGATTCGGAAGGCCAGCGCCGCATGGCTGCGCTGCATGGTGGCAGCCGTGACAAGCTGGAAATCTCGCCCAATCTGTGGGCGGGCATCGGTCTGGTGCGTGGCGGTGCAGGCACGGCGCTGGTGGGCGATGGCCCTACCGTGGCAGCACGCATGCAGGAGTACGCTGAGCTGGGTATCGAAACCTTTGTGTTCTCCGGCTACCCGCATCTGGACGAAGCCTACCGCGTGGCCGAGCTGCTGTTCCCGCATCTGCCGGACCGTCTCAAGGCCAGCATCGGCCAGCAACCGGCAGGCGAGGTGATGGCCAACCAGCTGTTGCCCAATGAAATCCGCCAGGCGGCGGCCTCCTGAGGAGCATGCCCATGTCACGTACACATGCATTGGCACAAGGGCTGTGGCAGCGTTTGCTGCCCTGGCTGGTGCCCATCCTGTTGCTGCTGTTCTGGCAACTGGCCTCGGTGGCCGGCTGGCTGAACCACCGGGTTCTGCCCGCACCCACCGAAGTGCTGGTGGCCTTCTGGCAATTGCTCAGCAGTGGCGACCTGTTCCGTCATCTGGCGGTCAGTTTTGGCCGCGTGGCCAGCGGTTTTGTCATCGGTGCCGGGCTTGGTCTGGCATTCGGCCTGCTGGCCGGGGTATCCCGGCTGGGCGAGGCATTGTTCGATACCACCTTGCAGATGCTGCGCAATATCCCGCCGCTGGCCATCCTGCCCTTGGTGATTCTGTGGTTCGGCATTGATGAATCCGCCAAGGTGTTCCTGGTGGCCTTCGGGGTGTTGTTCCCGGTCTACCTCAACACCTATCACGGCATTCGCTCGCTGGACCCGCAACTGCTGGAAATGGCGCGCAGCTATGGACTGAGCGGTAATGCCCTGTTCCGTCAGGTGGTGCTACCCGGTGCCTTGCCGTCCATTCTGGTGGGCATCCGCTACGCACTGGGCATTGCCTGGATCATCCTGATCGTGGCGGAAACCCTGTCTGCCACCAGCGGCATTGGTTATCTGGCATCCAATGCGCGGGAATTCCTGCAAACCGACATCGTGGTGCTGTCCATCCTGCTGTATGCCGCACTGGGCAAGGTGGTGGATGTGGCCGCCCGCGCACTGGAAAAGCGCTGGTTGCGCTGGCATCCGTCCTATTTCAAGGCCGCCTGAGGAGAACATGATGAAACTGGATGATCTCAAGACGGCCAGCCCGATTGTGTTGAAGGGTCTCATCCGCCGCTTTGGCGAGCGCGTGGTGCTGGACGCGCTGGACCTGCACATTCCGCAAGGTCAGTTCCTGGCCATTGTCGGCCGCTCCGGTTGCGGCAAGAGCACCTTGCTGCGTTTGCTGGCCGGGCTGGATCAGGCCGATGGCGGCCTGCTGCAGCAGCCGGCCGGGCAAAGCGTGCGGGTGATGTTTCAGGAAGCCCGCCTGCTGCCGTGGAAGAGCGTGCTGGACAATGTGGCACTGGGCTTGCCAGCCAGCCGCCGTGGCGAAGCCGAGCAGGCCTTGGCCGAAGTAGGGCTGGCTGACCGGGCGCAGGAATGGCCGGCCCGGCTGTCCGGCGGTCAGCGCCAGCGGGTGGCACTGGCGCGGGCGCTGGTGCATCAGCCCTCGCTGCTGTTGCTGGACGAACCCCTGGGCGCGCTGGATGCACTCACCCGGCTGGAAATGCAGGGCCTGATCGAGCGCTTGTGGCAGCAGCATGGCTGCACCACGGTACTGGTGACGCACGATGTCAGCGAAGCCGTGACCCTGGCCGACCGCGTGGTGCTGCTGGAAGAGGGCCGGGTGGCGCTGGATTTGCCGGTGGAGCTGCCACGCAGCCGCGACCCGGCCGATAGCCGCTTTGTCGCGCTGGAGCAGCACATCCTGCAACGCGTACTGCAAGGGCCTTCCTTCAATGCGCCGCTTATCAATGAAACACCGCTCGCGTCGCTGCATTTCTCGCAGCTGCACTGGGCCTTGTAACCCCATTACATAGAAAGCAGATCATGAGCATTCAATCCATTAATGTCCGCAACCAGTTCAAGGGCGTGATCAAGGAAATCATCGAAGGACCGGTGTTGTCCGAAGTGGATGTGGAAACCCCCTCCGGCATTGTCACCTCGGTGATCACCACCCGCTCGGTACGCGAATTGCAGTTGAAAGTAGGTTCGCCGGTGGTGGCTTTCGTCAAATCCACTGAAGTGTCGATCGCCACGCTGGCCTGATCTGACACCTGTCTTCCGCCGCAAGCTGGCTGCGCGCTGGCGTGCGGTGGAGGATGAGTGCATGCAGTTTTCTGTATCCAATATTCTCCAAAACGATATACAACGAAATTTTTATTATTTTTGGTTTGTGCTTGCAGCCGCTAGACTTGCCACTCCTGACGGGTTATCCCCCGTCGCTCACCCGCTTTCTGCCCGATCAGGGCAGGGGATAGAACGCAGACGGTATGATAGAAGTACGCAATCTCAGCAAGCATTTCAGCCATGAAGGCCGCCGCATCGCCGCACTGGACGATGTCAGCCTGCAAGTGGCTGCCGGAGAAATCTACGGCATCATCGGCCGCTCGGGGGCCGGTAAAAGTACCCTGATCCGTTGCCTCAACCTGCTGGAGCGTCCGGATAGCGGCACCGTGACACTGGGCAAGCAGGAACTCACCGCCTTGCCGGAGGCCGAGCTGCAACTGCGCCGCCAGCGCATCGGCATGGTGTTCCAGCATTTCAATCTGCTGCGTTCGCGCACCGTGGGCGGCAATGTGCGCTTCCCGCTGGAGCTGGCCGGTGGCTTGACCCCGGCACAAATGGACGCGCGGGTGGACGAATTGCTGCAACTGGTGGGCCTCGCCGATCACAAGGACAAACGTCCGTCGCAATTGTCCGGCGGGCAAAAGCAGCGCGTGGGCATTGCCCGTGCACTGGCCAATCATCCTGACCTGCTGCTGTGTGACGAAGCAACGTCAGCACTGGACCCGGAAACCACGGATTCGATCCTGGCCCTGCTGGCCGACATCAACCGTCAGCTTAATCTCACCATCGTGCTGATTACCCACGACATGCGCGTGATTCGCCAACTGTGCGATCACGTGTCGGTGATGGATCACGGCAAGGTGGTGGAAAAGGGCAGCGTGCTGGATGTGTTCCTGCAACCGCAGCATGCCGTCACCCGCAGCCTGCTGGCCGAAACCGGTTTTGGTCAGGGCGAACGGGTGGAGGCCTGGCGTGCGCGCATCGGCGTGCCGCTGCTCAAGCTCACCTTTGTCGGTGAACCCACGCTCAGCCCGGTGCTGGACAAGGTGGGCCGCGAAACCGGCCTGCGCGTCAACCTGCTCAGCGGTACCTTGAGCGAAATCCGAGACACGCCTTGCGGCCAGCTGCTGGTGGGCGTGGTGGCGTCTGATGTGGAACTGCCGGCCCTGCCGGAGATTTTTGCCCGCGAGGGTGTACGTTGCGAGGTGCTGGCATGAGCGGATTCGACCCAAGCCTGTTGTTGACGGTGGACTGGCCGGAAATCGGCACCGCCACCCTGGATACCCTGACCATGCTGGGCGTGTCCCTGCTGTTTACCATCGTGTTCGGCCTGCCGCTGGGCGTACTGCTGTACATCAGCGCACCAGGCCAGCTGCGCGCCCGCCCGCGTCTGTATGCGGTGCTGTCTTTCCTGGTGAACGTGCTGCGCTCGCTGCCGTTTGTCATTTTGCTGATTGTGCTGATTCCGCTCACCCTGTTGCTGGTGGGTACCTCCATCGGCGTGGCCGGTGCCATCGTGCCGCTGGTGGTGGGGGCCATTCCCTTCTTTGGCCGCCTGGTGGAAAACGTGCTGCGCGAAATCGACCGCGGCGTGATTGAAGCCAGCCAATCCATGGGAGCCAAACTGCCGCAGATCGTGTTCAAGGTACTGCTGCCCGAAGCCATGCCCGGTCTGATTGGCGCGGCTACCGTCACCGCCGTGGCGCTGGTGGGTTATACCGCCATGTCCGGTGTGATCGGCGGCGGCGGTCTGGGCGATCTGGCCATCCGCTATGGCTATCAGCGCTTCCAGACCGAGGTGATGATCGTCACCGTGGCCCTGCTGCTGGTGCTGGTACAAGCCCTGCAAACCGCAGGCGATGCCCTGGTACGCCGCTGTCGCTTCGGCTGATTCAGCCGCCAGTACATTACTGAATTCCCTTTGTTGTGAATCCCTGTGCAGCCGGGCGTGACCGGCTGTATGGACCCCCTTTGCCCATTGATCTGGAGAAAAAAACGATGAAACGCGTTTCCAAGCTGTTTGCTGCACTGAGCCTGAGCGTGGCCGCACTGGCCGTACACGCCGAAAACGTAAAACTGGTAGTGGCTGCTTCGCCAGTACCGCATGCTGAAATCCTGGAAGCCCTGAAGCCCACCCTGGCCAAGCAAGGTGTGGATCTGCAAGTAAAGGTGTTCAACGACTACGTGCTGCCTAACACCCAGGTAGAAGAAAAGCAGCTGGATGCCAACTTCTTCCAGCACATTCCGTACCTGGACAAGTTCAACAAGGACCGTGGCACCCACTTGGTGGTGGCTTCCAAGCCGGTGCACATCGAGCCGTTTGCCGCTTACTCCAGCAAGTACAAGAAAGTGGCTGACCTGCCGCAGGGTGCTACCGTGGCCATCCCGAATGACCCGACCAATGCCGGCCGTGCGCTGCTGCTGCTGGATCAGGGCGGTGTGATCAAGCTGAAGGACCGCAAGAACATCTACCCGACCACCAAGGACATCGTGTCCAACCCGAAGAACATCAAGATCAAGGAACTGGAAGCCGCTACCCTGCCGCGCGTGCTGAACCAGGTTGATGTTGCGCTGATCAACGCCAACTATGCGCTGGAAGCCAAGCTGAACCCGAAGAAGGATGGCCTGTTCACCGAAACCACCTCGCCGTATGCCAACCTGCTGGTAGCCCGTCCGGACAACAAGAACAGTGCCGCCATCAAGAAACTGGCTGCTGCACTGAACAGCCCGGAAGCCAAGAAGTTCATCGAAACCAAGTACCAGGGTGCGGTGATTCCGGCTTTCTAAGCCTGAAACGCACGATCTGACTGCCCCGGACGGGATGGCTACGGCCATCCCGTTTTTGTTTTTTCAAGCCATGCATTACCTGCTTTCAATCGTTTTGTAAGCACCTGCCTGCTCAGAGCATGAAGATTCTTTTTGTTATGCCAGAAAATGCCATAAGAGCGGCATGGTTATCCATTTTCTTCATAATCACTGCAGTTTTTCTTGCTTAGTCAGCGGCACGCTGCCGCGTATATTGGTCTGCAAGCCAGATGGCACCAGTCAGGGAGACCAAGATGACGCAACTGCACACCAGCACTACCTCCAGCATCACCCCGAATACCAACCAGGCCGGGCCTAGCGGCCATCAACTCAGTGCCACCGACGCAGTCAGTGCCAGCGAAGAGCTGCTGGAAATTGCCCGCCTGCGTGCCGCGGACAGCGGCCTTGCCTATACCGGCGCGCTTTACCCGCTGGAAGCCTGGTCGCTGGTGGAGGCGGGCGTTGCCACGCTGGTGGATGTACGCACGGCGGAAGAGCGCAAATTCGTTGGCCAGGTACCAGGCTCGCTGCATGTGGCCTGGCAGACCGGTACGGCGCTGATCAAGAACCCGCGCTTCCTGCGCGAACTGGAAAGCAAGGCCGGCGGCAAGGCCAGCATCGTGGTGCTGCTGTGCCGCAGTGACAACCCTGGGTGCCAAACGCTTCGAACAGGGCGAGGATGGCAGCCTGCTCAAGGGCCAGCCGCGCCATCCCATCGTGGAAGATGATGTGGTGATTTATGCCGGAGCCACTGTGCTGGGGCGCATCACCATCGGGCGGGGTTCCAGCATAGGCGGCAATGTCTGGCTCACCCGCAGCGTGCCGCCGGGTAGCCAGATTAGCCAGGCCAGCCTGCAAGCAGCCCCTTCTTGATCGCAGCACTACCAATCACTGTTTGACCACCTCGTCCCGCTGCATGGACAGCGGACAGGGCGGAGCTTTGCCTGCAGGCCGCCGGCAAGGGGGCTGTGTTGTCTGCAGTTTTGTTTCTTCCACCATCCCTTATGGAGCAGACATGTCTCAACATCAGGACGTCAAACAGGCACTGGGCGACAACGCAGCGCGCCAGCTAGCCAATGCCACCAAAACCGTACCGCAGTTGTCCACCATCAGCCCGCGCTGGCTGGTGCACCTGCTGCAATGGTCGCCGGTAGAAGCGGGCATTTTCCGTCTGAACCGGGTGAAAATGCCGCTGGCGTGCAGGTGGCCTGCTCGCAGCGCGATGAATCCGAACTGCCGCAAACCTTTGTCGATTACGAAGAACAGCCGCGTGAACTGTTCCTCAATGCGGTGACCACCGTGCTGGACGTGCACACCCGTGTGTCCGACCTCTACAGCAGCCCGCACGACCAGATCAAGGAGCAGCTGCGCCTGACCATTGAAACCATCAAGGAACGTCAGGAATCCGAGCTGATCAACAATCCGGAATACGGCTTGCTGGCCAATGTGGACGATACCCAGCGCATTTCCACCCTGACCGGCGCACCGACTCCGGATGATCTGGACGAGCTGTTGACCAAGGTATGGAAAGAGCCCGGCTTCTTCCTGGCTCACCCGCTGGCCATTGCCGCCTTCGGTCGCGAATGCACCCGTCGTGGCGTACCGCCGCCGACCGTGAGCCTGTTCGGTTCGCAGTTCATCACCTGGCGCGGTGTTCCCATCATCCCGTCGGACAAGCTGCCTATCGACGAAGACGGCAAGACCAAGATCCTGCTGCTGCGCGTGGGTGAAAAGCGCCAGGGTGTGATCGGCCTGTATCAGCCGGGTGTGGCTGGCGAACAGAGCCCGGGCCTGTCGGTACGCTTCATGGGCATCAACCGCAACGCCATCGCGTCCTACCTGATTTCGCTGTATTGCTCGCTGGCCGTGCTGACCGAAGATGCGCTGGCCGTGCTCGAAGACGTGGAGATTGGCAAGTACCATGACTACCCAGATACCTACAAGTAAGCCTTCCGGCCTGCCAGACGGCCTGCCGGATGTCGCCCAGCTGGCGAATCTGGCCAATGCCTTCTTCAGCGCCTTGCCGGGTCAGGTGCCGGGCAGTGCGCCAGCGGCATCCAATGGGCTGAATCTGGATGTGGCCGGTCCGCAGCTGTCGCCACAACCGGCCGCTGCCGCCGCGCATACGCCGGAACCGGCGGCGCTGGATGGCTTTGGCCGTGGCGGCCCGCATGCCTATGCTGTCCCGGAGGGCTATGGCGCGGCCATTCCGCAACTGGCCGCAGCCCAGCCTTCGGCCCCGTCCTTTGCCGGAGCAGCCGTACCGTCCTCGCCGTATTACTTTATCGGTGAGTCTGCCGGTTATCCTTCCGCAGCGCCGGATGTTGCGGTGGATGACCGGGTGACGGCACAGTCCTTCGGGCTGCCGGGGGCGGATGAGCTGCGCGCCTTGCTGGCCGGCGACAGTCGCCAGCCGGTGGTGGCAACTGCGGTGCAGGGTAACAGCCATGGCTATTACTTTGTCGAGGAATGGCCGCAGCATGGCAAGGCACCGGATTTCGACCGCAAGGTGGCCAGTCGCGGCCATGGCTTCGATGTCAATGCCGTGCGACGTGACTTCCCCATCCTGGCCGAACGGGTGAATGGCAAGCCGCTGATCTGGCTGGATAACGCTGCCACCACGCACAAGCCGCAAGCGGTGATCGACCGGCTGGCCTATTTCTACCAGCACGAAAACTCCAACATCCACCGTGCCGCGCATGAACTGGCGGCGCGGGCGACGGATGCCTACGAAGCGGCCCGTAACAAAGTAGCCCGTTTCATTGGCTCTCCCAGCCCGGATCAGGTGATTTTCGTGCGCGGTGCCACCGAGGCCATCAACCTGGTGGCCAATACCTGGGGGCGCCAGAATATCGGCGCGGGCGATGAAATCGTGGTGTCGCAGCTGGAGCACCACGCCAACATCGTGCCCTGGCAGATGCTGGCAGCAGCCAGCGGCGCCAAAATCCGGGTGATTCCGGTGGATGACAGCGGCCAGATCCTGCTCGACGAATACCGCAAGCTGCTGAACAGCCGCACCAGACTGGTGGCCATCACCCAGGTATCCAATGCGCTGGGCACGGTGACACCGGTGCAGGAAATCGTGGCGCTGGCGCATACCGCCGGGGCGAGGGTGCTGGTGGACGGGGCGCAGTCGGTCTCGCACATGCGGGTGAACGTGCAGGCGCTGGATGCAGACTTCTTTGTGTTCTCCGGGCACAAGGTGTTTGCACCCACCGGCATCGGCGTGGTGTACGGCAAGAAGGAGTTGCTGGACAGCATGCCGCCGTGGCAAGGGGGTGGCAACATGATTGCCGATGTCACCTTCGAGAAAACGCTGTATCAGCCGGCGCCCAACAAGTTCGAGGCGGGCACTGGCAATATCGCGGACGCGGTGGGCCTGGGCGCAGCCATCGACTATGTCGAGCGTATCGGGCTGGAAGCCATTGCCCATTACGAGCACGACCTGCTGGTGTATGCCACCCACGGCCTGCAATCGGTACCGGGTTTGCGCCTGGTCGGCACGGCAGCCAACAAGGCCAGCGTGCTGTCCTTTGTGTTGCCGGGCTATCGCACCGAGGAAGTGGGCAAGGCGCTGAATCAGGAAGGCATTGCGGTGCGCTCCGGCCACCACTGCGCCCAACCGATTCTGCGGCGCTTCGGACTGGAGGCCACGGTTCGTCCTTCGCTGGCTTTCTACAATACCTGCGAAGAGGTTGATACCCTGGTAGCAGTATTGCAGCGACTGGCACGGCGGCATTAAGTGGTGACGCAAACCTGCTGGCAGTCCCAAATCCCTTCTTGCTTTCTGCTTCAATTGGCAGGGTAAGGACGGAGGCGGGTGGTAGATGCGACGGCTGCGCAATCAGTCACTTCATCGACAGGCCCGGCTTTGCCGGGTCTGGTGAAATCGCAGCAACTCACGTTGTCAGCAGTCTGAGGGCCGGTGCATTTGCACCGGCCTTTTCTAACTGCGGCCTTCGGGCATAACATGATGCGTGTGCCTCAAGGAAAGGACTGTCATGCCTGTCATACGTTTGATGACGCTGGATGATTACCCCACCGTACTGCAACTGATGCAGCAAACCCCTGGTATTTCCATCCGCGATGCGGATTCGGCAGAAGCCACCGCACGTTATCTGGCGCGCAATCCCGGCCTGAGTTTTGTGGCGGAGTGCGACGGCCAGATCGTGGGCTGTGTGATGTCCGGCCACGATGGCCGGCGTGGTTATCTGCAGCATCTGCTGGTGCTGCCAGCCTACCGCCGTCAGGGCCTGGCGCGGCGTCTGGTGGATGCCTGCATTGCCGAACTGGCACGCCAGGGTATCGCCAAAACCCATCTTGATGTTTTCCGCAGCAATACGGCGGCGCAGAGTTTCTGGGACAAGCAGGGCTGGCAGCGGCGCGAGGATATTTGCCGCTATTCCTATATTTCCAGCGGTAACAGCCAGGCCTGATTCACTGCCCGCGCGACGGCGTCTCCTGGCCCGGACTGGCGGTAAACCACCTCTTGCGCTTACAATGCGGCCCTTTTTTTCTTGTCCGGGGGCTGTCATCCAAATGCTTTATGCCGTGCAACGTTATGCCGCCACGCGGCCTTGGGCCAGACGTGTCGGGCAACTCTATACCCAGGCGGTGCAAGCCGAAGCAGTTCAGCAGGAAGGCATGGCGCTGGTGGCGCGCGAACTGGAACGCGCAGCCCAGGTGTATCCGGCTGCATCGGCACGCATTGCCACCGAACAGCGGCTGGCCGATGCCTATGGCCAGTTTTGCCAGCATGGCCGGGTCATGGCGCATCTGGACTCCGGCCTGATGCAGGCGCTGTCGCATACCCGCTTGCCAGGCAATATGCCGGATCGCCTCACTTTGCCTGCCGAAGCCTTCTTCTTGCATGCCGGTGAGCAAGGTGCTGCCTTTGTCATGCACCTGCCGGATAGCCGCGCGGTGGCCTTGCTGCTGATTGCGGCCGATTTCTCCCTGCCGGGAAGCGACTGGCTGGCGGATACCGAACAAAGCCTGGCCTTGCTGGTGAATTATCCCGGCGAACTGGCCGCACCAATGGCGACGGTGGCACCGGAGTGGCATGCGTTGTTGAGCACGGTGTTGGGTGGACTGGCCGTCATGACCCAGCCCAGGCTGGAAATGGTGCGTGGCTGGGAGGAGTCTGCCCCGGCAGATGCGGTGGCGCTGGCCAGTCATCCGACTTGCTTCAAGTCGCGCAAGAAGGGCCGCAGCCAATTGTTGCAGGCAGGTTTTCAGGAAGTCAGCTATTGCCGCATGGCTGGGGTGGCCGAGGCCGCTACGGTATATACCAGCAAGGGCTACTGGCGACGCCAGGCGCTGAGCGACGCAAAGGGCGGCTCGCGCCTGGTGTGGGTGATGCCGCGCTGATCAGCGCTGTGCCAGCTGGGTGCGCAGAATCTGGCGCACCGCCGATGTTTCGAAGGGTTTACCCATGATGGCCGATACGCCGGCAGCTTCGGCGGCGGCCAGTTTCTCCATGTTTTCCTCGCTGGAAATCATGATGACTGGCACCGAGCTTTGCATGCTGTTGGTGCGGATGTAGCGGGTCAGCTCGCAACCGTCCATCATCGGCATGTTGTAGTCGGTCAGCACCAGGTCAAACAGTGTGCTGTCTATCAGCGGCAAGGCATCCTTGCCGCTCCAGGATTCGGTGATCTTCTCGAAGCCCAGCCGTTCCAGCACCGTGCGGATATGGCGGCGTGCCATCACGCTGTCATCCACCAGCAAAATGTTCAGGTCGGCGTAGTCAATATCGCTGTCGTTGTCACTCTGGTTGACGGACAGGAAATCCATTGTGTCGTTGATGACCTTGCGCAGCTGGGGCAGGTCGAAGGGCTTGGGCAAAATACCCATCAGCCCGGCCTGGCGCATAGGGTCGATCAGTTCCGGATTGGTCTCGCTGGACACCAGAATGAAGGGGATGTCACGCAATTCCAGATGGCCGCGCATACGGAAAATCATTTCGCCCGCCGTCATGTCCGGCAGGTGGAAAGCACTCATCACCACATCAGGCTTGTACTGGCTGATGTAGTCCAGCAAGTCTGCGCCGGTTTCAAATACCTCCATGCGCGTAATGCCCAGCTCGCCCAGTTCATTGCGAATGATCTGCGCTTGCACGGAAGAGCTTTCTGCCAGAGCGACAATCAGGTGTTGGGTAGACAGCATGCGCGGTATCCGTTATCTGATAAACGTTGATTCACTATAGGCTGCTTGGAGCAACTGTCAGTATTGGCAATAAAAAAACCCTGCCGCAAGCGACAGGGTTGATTTGATTACTGTTCCTGATGGTAGCGGGTAATGCGCTCAACTTCTTCCTTGGAACCCAGGAACACGGCCACGCGTTCGTGCAGGCCTTGCGGCTGGATCTCCATGATGCGTTGATAACCATTGGTGGCTGCGCCACCGGCCTGTTCAATGATGAAGGCCATCGGGTTGCCTTCGTACATGATGCGCAGCTTGCCGGCCTTGCCCGGGTCGCGGGCATCTTTCGGATACATGAAAATGCCGCCGCGGGTGATGATGCGATGCACTTCGGCCACCATGGAAGCCACCCAGCGCATGTTGTAGTCCTTGCCCAGCGGGCCGGTCTTGCCTGCCAGCATTTCGTCGACATAGCGTTTTACCGGGGCTTCCCAGTGACGCATATTGGACATGTTGATGGCAAATTCCTGTGTGCTTTCCGGAACCTGCATGTCGGAGTGGGTCAGCACGAAGGAGCCGTGTTCGCGATCCAGCGTAAAGCCGTGCACGCCGCTGCCAAAGGTCAGTACCAGCATGGTTTGCGGGCCGTAAACGGTGTAACCGGCGGCAACCTGTTTGGTGCCCGGTTGCAAGAAGGCTTCTTCAGTCGGGTGATCAATGCCTTCCGGGCAGCGCAGGATGGAGAAGATGGTACCAACCGAAATGTTGACGTCGATGTTGGAGGAACCATCCAGCGGGTCGAACATCAGCAGGTATTCGCCCTTCGGGTATTCGCCCGGAATGTGATAGGGCAGTTCCATTTCTTCCGATGCCATGGCGGCCAGGCTGCCACCCCATTCATTGGCATCCAGCAGGAAGTCGTTGGCAATCACGTCCAGTTTCTTTTGTGCCTCGCCCTGGATGTTGCCGGTGCCGGCCTCACCCAGAATGCCGGCCAATGCCCCCTTGTTCACGGAGTAGCTGATGGCTTTACAAGCGCGGCCAACGGTTTCGATCAGCAGGCGCAGTTCCGGCGGCAGGGTGCCCGCCTTGCGCTGTTGTTCGATCAGAAAGCGGGAAAGGGTGATGCGGCTCATGTCGTTCCTTGCGTGCGGTGGATGTGCAAAACAGACCTGGTTCTGGCACAGCGAATTTCATGTCAGGCGGTCATTATAACGAATATGCCTGCATCGTCATGCGCAAACAGCTATCAATAAAAGATGATTTCGTGACGAGAGCTGCCATGCGCCTGAATCTGCTACTGATCCTGTTGCTGAATACGCTGCCTGCCGTTGCACTGTCCATTTATACGGAAGAGTGGCCGCCAATCACCTTTTCGCGGCATGGCGTGGCCGATGGCATGGCGGTGGAAGTGGTCAGGGAGATCCAGAGCCGCATCCATGACAATAGCGGTATCGATGTCGTGCCCTGGGTGCGTGGCTACCGCGAACTGGAAACCACGCCCAATGTCATGCTGTTTACCGTGGGGCGCAGCGATGCGCGCGAAAAAATCATGACGCTGGTCGGACCGGTAGCCATTTCGCAAACCGTGCTGCTGTGTCGCAAGGGCGAAGCAGCAGGGCTGCTGGCTTCGGGAACCGCGCTGTACAGCAGGCCGGTGGGTGCCTACCGCGGCAGCATATTTGCCGATGCCGCTGCGGCGGCAGGATTTGTGGAGGTGGATCTGGCGCCCACGCCACAGGTAACGGCGCAAAAACTGCTGGGCGGACGTTATGACTTGTGGGTGGAGGGCAGTTTTGTGGTGGGGGCGGTGCTGAAGGATATCCGTCAGCCACCCGACGCGGTGGAAGTTGTGAAGGTGCTGGAGTCGCTGGAGCTGTATCTGGCATTTTCCCGTGGCACTTCGGGAAAGGTGATCCAGCGCTGGTACGACGCGCTGGCCGCCATGAAAAAGGATGGCAGCTTCCGCCGCATCTACAACAAGTGGCTGCCGCGTGAAGTCGCCCCGGCTGAAATACGGGAAATCGGCCTGACTCCTGCGCCCTGATTCCTGCACCGGCAAGAGCTGGTGCAGGGCAGGGTCAATCCGCCGGGAAGGCGTGGGCAATCATGTTGGCATTCAGCCCGGCCGCGGGAAAGGGCCGCATCTGGCCGGCTTCCTGCTCCAGCCAGCGGCAGAACGAAGCTACGGTGGAATCGCCCGATGCCGTGCGCGGCACGATCCAGCAATAATCCCGCACCGGCACCACCGGGCTGGAAAGCGGCGCCACCAGCTGGCCGGAATCCACCAGCGCCTGCGCCATCGGTAACGGCCCCAGTGCCACGCCCAGGCCATCCAGCGCTGCTTGCAAGGCGAGCGAGAAACGGTCGAAATGCAAGCCGCAGGCCGGTTTCAGCTCGGGTACGCCAGCCAGGGTGAGCCAGCGCTGCCAGGCGGTGGGGCGTGTGTCGGCGTACAGCAGGGTGTGCTGCGCCAGATCGGCCGGGCTTTCAATCGGAAAACGCTTGAGCAGCGCCGGCGAACACAAGGGCAGCTCGCATTCTTCCAGAAACGGTTTGGCAATATGGCCGGGCCAGTCGCCGGGGCCGCGACGGATGGCAATGTCAAACGGGCTGTCCAGGCGGCTGATGTCGCGGTCGGATGTCACCAGATGCAGTTCTACATCCGGGTAGCTTTCGCGAAATACATGCAGGCGCGGCATTAACCAGTGCATGGCCATGGTGGGGGTGGAGTTGATGGTCAGCCGGCGCTGGTTGTCCGGTTGCAGCAACTGCGAGGTGGCATTGGCGATCAGGTCCAGTCCGTCCTGCACCTGGATCAGGTAGCGCCAGCCGGTGTCGGTCAGCTTCACCCGTCCGCCGGCGCGCTCGAACAGGCGTACGCCCAACCATTCTTCCAGCTGCTTGATCTGCTTGCTCACAGCACCGTGGGTGACAAACAGTTCGTCTGCCGCCGAGGAAAAGCTTTCCAGCCTTGCTGCGGCCTCGAATATCCGCAGCGCATTAAGAGGGGGGTAAGTGCTCATGGTGTGAGTATAACTCACAGACGATGTTTCGATTACTCGTTTGTAACTGGCATGCAGAGAGCGTAATCTTCCAGCAATCAAAACGGGGTAGAAGGAAATCTCCCCGGACGGTTGCCGCCAGTTGATCCCGCGCTGGCGGCTGACTCATTGCAAACAACCCAAGCAAAAAGGTCCCAAGCTATGCTCGAAGCCTACCGTCAGCATGTTGCAGAGCGCGCTGCACTGGGCATTCCGCCCCTGCCGCTGAACGCCAAGCAAACCGAACAACTGGTCGAACTCCTGAAAAACCCGCCCAAGGGCGAGGAAGATCTGCTGGTCGAGCTGATCACCTTCCGCGTGCCGCCGGGCGTGGATGATGCGGCCAAGGTCAAGGCATCCTTCCTGGCCGCCGTTGCCGAAGGCAGCGTGGCTTCGCCGCTGGTTTCCCGCGCCAAGGCCACCGAACTCTTGGGCACCATGCTGGGTGGCTACAACGTCAAGCCGCTGATCGACCTGCTGGCTGACGCCGAAGTGGGCAGCATCGCCGCCGAAGGCCTGAAGAAAACCCTGCTGGTATTCGACTTCTTCCATGACGTGCAAGTGCTGGCCGATGGTGGCAACGCCAACGCCAAGGGCGTGCTGCAAAGCTGGGCCGATGCCGAATGGTTCACCAGCCGTCCGGAAGTGGAAAAGAAAATCACCGTTACCGTATTCAAGGTGCCGGGCGAAACCAATACCGACGACCTGTCGCCGGCACCGGACGCCTGGAGCCGCCCGGACATCCCGCTGCACTACCTGGCCATGCTGAAGAACACCCGTCCGGGTGCTGCCTTCGTGCCGGAAGAAGATGGCAAGCGCGGTCCGATGCAGTTCATCGAAGACCTGAAGAAAAAAGGCCACCTGGTTGCCTACGTGGGCGATGTGGTGGGTACCGGTTCTTCCCGCAAGTCCGCCACCAACTCGGTAGTATGGGCCACCGGCCAGGACATCCCGTTTGTACCGAACAAACGCTTTGGCGGTGTAACCCTGGGCGGCAAGATTGCGCCTATCTTCTTCAACACCCAGGAAGACTCCGGCTCGCTGCCGATCGAAGTGGACGTATCCGCGCTGGAAATGGGTGATGTGATCGACATCTACCCGTACGACGGCAAGATCGAAAAGAACGGTGCCACCGTTGCCAACTTCCAGCTGAAGTCCGACGTGCTGCTGGACGAAGTGCGCGCAGGCGGCCGTATCAACCTGATCATCGGCCGTGGCCTGACTTCCAAGGCGCGTGAAGCGCTGGGTCTGGCTCCGTCCACCGTATTCCGTCTGCCCAAGGATCCGGCCAATTCCGGCAAGGGCTTCTCGCTGGCACAGAAGATGGTTGGCCGCGCCTGTGGTCTGCCGGAAGGCCAGGGCGTACGTCCGGGTACCTACTGCGAACCGAAGATGACCACCGTGGGTTCGCAAGACACCACCGGCCCGATGACCCGCGACG